>JAGQVR010000253.1 GCA_020437875.1 Flavobacteriales bacterium | reverse complement strand
GTGTGAAGAAGTTCAGTTATTACATCTGGGGGGATACGGTGAACACGGCCAGCCGCATGGAGAGCAGTGGAGAGCCCGGCAAGGTGAACATCAGTGGGGCGACCCATGACCTTGTGAAGGAAGCGCCAGGCCTGGCCTTCACACCGCGTGGGAAGGTTCAGGCGAAGGGCAAGGGTGAGATGGAGATGTACTTCGTTGAAGAACGCAACACATGACCGTGTGACACGCATGAAGACGAGGATCGGTTCCGGGACCTTATTGCTGATCTGCTGCGTGCTTCGCACATCCGGTCAGGAGGTGGTCCACCCCATCGATGGCGCGCTCCTTCCCACCCGTGCGACCTTGAAGAGGATCCCGACCGAGACATGGACCGGACTCCCGAAAGGCTACGAGCTACCGAAGCACGTCGATCTCCGATCCAAGCTCCCACCACCCGGCGATCAAGGGCGACAGAACAGCTGCATCGCCTGGGCACTTGCATACGGGATCGGCACCTACCATGACGCACTACAGGAAGGGTCTGCGCCTGTCGACGCAAGCGGACGGATGGACCCCGGACGCACCCTGAGCCCCGCTTATCCGTACAATCTGACGAAGACCGAATTCGACACAACGGATACACGCTGCCTTGGCAGCCACTTCGACAAGGTGTTCAGCGTGCTCATGGAGCAGGGTTGTTGCACCTGGCAGGAGATGCCCTATGACCCGGCTCCCATGGGATGCTTCCAGGCCGTGCCCACCAAGTTCCAGCGGACCGCTGAAAGACACCGGATGACCGCTCCCGTGCGGGTCTCCCCCTACGAACCGGACCAGATCCGTTACCACCTCGCGCAAGGCACACCAGTCGCCTTCGCCATGGGGATCGACACCGCATTCAAGTTCGGTGGCATGCGTGCCGCCAAGAGTATCCCCTTCGATTGGCATCCGGAATGTGCGCAGGCCATGCCCGGCAGTCATGCCATGCTCGCCGTCGGTTACGATGATGCGGACAGCACCTTCCTGATCATGAACTCCTACGGCACCCAATGGGGCGAAAAGGGCTACTGGCACATGCGCTATGACGTGTTCGACTGCCACGTGACCGAGGCCTACATCACCCAACCTCCGCTGTCAGGGTCCATCAGGCCTGATGTGATGGAGGACAAGCCGGTGGAACGCACGAAAAGGCGACGCATACGCACAGGCCTGGCCATGGGCGATCATGCGGAGGTACAGGGCCTGACCCTCGCACTCGCCGGCCATGCGCCGGAACTTGACAGGGCGCTGATCCAGGTGTCCGACACGAGCGGAGCAGCAACGGTGGAGATGCTCGAATTGAACGAGGACGCACCATTACGCTTCTACCGGGGCGATGACCTGGTCACAGTGACCTATGCCCGCGCGTCACGCACACGCGACCCACGCCGCACCAAGGCCCATATCGTGGCCAGGGTGGAAGAGGACGGCACGGATCCGTGCATCGAACGCGCTATCCTTCTTGCCGACCGTATCCGCTCGGCTCGAGCTTCCCGTCCGTAAGGGCATCATCGAGGCCGTCACCGGTGCGCTTCTTGGTCAGCACATACGAATACTCATCGCTGTTCACGAAGAAGGTCACATCCGTGCTCCAGTCATCGCCGTCCACATCGGACTGCGTGAACCACACTTCCCAGTACTCGGTGTTGGCGGACTTCACGGATGCGTCCGCCGTGACAACGACCTTCATCATATCGAATTTGTCGCTTCCCTTCGACTTCCAGCTTCCGCTCAGCCGGGTGTCCACCCGCGTACCTGCCGGGGTCGAGAAGCCGAGCACGAGGCCGTACATGCCCGGTGCTGAGTTCGTGAGCATGCCGGCAACGGACACGCCGATGCCAGCAGGTGCACCGGCAGCGGTCATCAGGTCCGTTCCGATGGCCGCCTTCAGGTTCGCGGGTTTGGTCGTGCCGAGTGGTGTTTGTCCTTGAATGGTCGCGTAAGCCATGGTGGTGGGGATTGGAAGAGTTGAACGAAAGGGACAAGGCAAGCTACCACGATCATCAGGCGAATCCAAGCCCTGATCCACCGGTTCCTTGAATTCCGGTGGTCACGTACATTGTTCACCGGTGCTCATTCACTCCTGCGTGCCATGGTATCCAGAACATCGACCAGTTGCCTCATCGCATGCTTTGTGTTCCTTACCGCGCATCTGAGCATCCGGGCCCAGTCGGTGAACTTCGACTCGCTCTGGAGCATCTGGAGCGACCCAGCGAATGCCGACACGGTCCGTCTGAAGGCCATGCAGCGCATCGCCTGGGAAGGGTACCTGTTCTCGGATCCGGACTCCGCATACCACTTCGCGCAACTGGAGTACGATCTCGCCGCCGAGAGAGGCCTGAAGCGTCATATGGCCGTGGCCTTGAACGTGCAGGCCGTCTCCTTCCATGTCCGTGGTGATCTGTCCCAGGCGCTCGATCACTATCAGCGGAGCCAGGCTCTTTTTGAGGAAGCAGGTGGCTTGGCCGGGGCCGCTGCGGTCCTCAACAACATCGGCAACATCCATTACGACCGCGGTGATCTGCCCAGAGCCTTGGACGCCTACATCAAAAGCCTGGACTTCGCGGTGAGGTCAGGTGATCCGGATATCGGCGATATGCTCCAGAACATCGCCCTCGTCCACTACGACATGAAGGAGTATGACCAGGCATTGGAATACGACGACCAGAGCATTCGGGCCCACTTGGAACATGGCCGTGAAGCCAGCGCAGCGGAGGTGATCGGGAACCGCGGATTGGTCCATCAACAGATGGGACAATTGGATAAAGCGATCATCGATCACGAGGAAGGACTGTCGATCATGGAACGGCTGGGGAACAGGTCCGGGATAGCGAGCGCGTTGCACAACCTGGGCAGCGTGTATGCCGATCTGGGCGATGAGGATCGGGCCATGGACCACTATCAAAGGAGCCTGGTCCTGAAAAAGGAGCTCGAGGATCAAGCAGGCATCATCAGCTCCACAACGAACATCGGCAACCTGTTCCGGAAGCAAGGGCGGTACAAGGAAGCCATCCAATGGTGTACGGAAGCGCTGCGTCTGGCAGAAGAGGTGGGTGTGATGGAACACGAGATGGCCTGCAACGAATGCCTGTATGCCGCACACAAGGTCGCCGGCGACTTCGCCCAGGCGCTTCGTTACCGCGAACGGGCTGAAACGCTCCGGGACAGCCTCTTCAACAATGAGAACACCAAGAAGATCACACGGCTCGGGATGCAGTACGAGTTCGATAAGAAGGAGGCAGCAACCAGGGCCGCGCAGGAGAAGAAGGACGCGGTTGCAGCGGAGGAACTACGCAGGCAGAAGGTGGTGCGCAATGGCTTCATGGGCGGTTTCGCGCTGGTGGCGCTCTTTGCCGGGGTATTCCTTTCCCAGCGCAACCGCATCGGCAAGGAGAAGAAGCGGAGCGAGGAACTATTGCTGAACATCCTGCCGGAAGAGGTGGCGGACGAGCTGAAGGAGAAAGGCGAAGCTGAAGCGAAACTGATCGACCAGGTCACCGTGCTCTTCACGGACTTCAAGGGTTTCACCGCCATGAGCGAGAAACTAAGTCCGAAGGAGTTGGTGAAGGACCTTCACGAGTGCTTCAGCGCTTTCGATAGGATCTGTGAGGAGCACGGCCTGGAGAAGATCAAGACCATCGGGGATGCCTATATGGCTGCTGGAGGCTTGCCCACACCCAATACCACACACGCTTCCGACGTGATCAAAGCAGCGCTGGCCATGCGCGACTTCATCGCCGAAGGCAAGGAGCGGAAGATCAACGCAGGACTCCCCTATTTCGAGATCCGGATCGGTGTGCACACCGGACCGGTAGTGGCGGGCATCGTGGGTGTGAAGAAGTTCCAGTACGAC
>JAGQVR010000252.1:249-3869 GCA_020437875.1 Flavobacteriales bacterium | reverse complement strand
CCCATCCGTCAGTTGCGTTGGCAGAAGGGCAAGGATTGCCTGACCATCCACCTCACCCTGCTCCCCTATCTGGGCACCACGGGCGAACTGAAGACCAAGCCCACGCAGCACAGCGTGAAGGAGCTCCTGAGCCTGGGCGTGCAACCCGATGTGCTCGTGTGCCGCACCGAGCACCCCATGCAGAAGGGCATGAAGGAGAAGATCGCGCTCTTCTGCAACGTGGACGCCAACGCCGTGATCGAGAGCCGCGACGCCGAGACCATCTACGACGTGCCACTGATGATGCAGGCCGAGGGCCTGGACCAGGTGGTGCTACAGAAGCTCGGCGTGATGACCTACCCGGACGTGGACCTGAGCGCATGGCAGGATTTCCTGCGGCGGTACAAGCACCCGACCTCGGAGGTGCGCATCGGGCTCGTGGGCAAGTACGTGGAGTTGAAGGACGCCTACAAGAGCATCAAGGAGGCTCTGGAGCATGCCGGTGCGGTGAACGAGAGCCGTCTGCACATCAAGTGGATCCACAGCGAGAAGCTGAACGCGAAGAACGTGGCCAAACACCTCGGCGGCCTCAGCGGCATCCTGGTGGCACCGGGCTTCGGGCACCGTGGCATCGAAGGCAAGATCGAAGCGATCAAATACGCTCGGGAGAACAGGATCCCCTTCCTCGGTATCTGCCTGGGCATGCAGTGCGCGGTGATCGAATACGGCCGCCATGTGCTCGGCTACACCGATGCCAACAGCACCGAGATGAACGCGGACACCACCCACCCGGTGATCGCCATGATGGAGGAGCAGAAGGCCATCGAGGACAAGGGCGGCACCATGCGATTGGGTGCCTACGCCTGCAAGGTGAGCGAAGGCAGCACCGCGTATGCCGTCTACAAGAAGAAGGACATCACGGAGCGCCACCGGCACCGCTACGAGTTCAACAACGCCTACCTGGACGACTACAAGAAGGCCGGCATGATAGCGACGGGTACCAACCCGCAGACCAAGTTGGTGGAGATCGTTGAAGTGAAGGACCACCCGTGGTTCGTGGGCGTGCAGTTCCACCCGGAATACCGGAGCACCGTGGCCCGTCCCCACCCGCTCTTCGTACACTTCGTGAAGGCCGCGATGCAGCAGGGCGCCACGCCGGTGAAGCAGGAGACGGAGGCGCAGCAAGCGTGATGAGCATGTGAGCATCCCGCTCAAGCGGGACAAGTCGTGCTCATGTGGGCATGTGACCATGGAGTACCTCCTTGGTGGAAGCGAATTCTGCGCGTGAGTTGCGAGCGCGAACTTTCTCCTTCGAGGGCAACAGTCAGATGTTGAGATCACACGCCTTGGACCCTAGGATCTCGAGCATGGAGGAAAACGCCCCAGATGGCCGCATTTCATGCCCACATGGGCACATGGTCACATGAGCACATGTCTTCCCCCCGGCCTTCTATCTTTGCCGCCCTTCCGCCGAACACCTTGAACCACCGGCGGTTCCCGAATGGATAGGAATTCGATCATCGGCTTCGTCCTCATCGCGGCGATCCTGGGCGCGTACACCTGGTACACCATGCCCAGTGCGGAGGAGCAGGCCCGCATGCAATTCGTACAGGACAGCCTTGCCCAGGTGGAGATCGAGCAGCAGGCCCGGCAAGCCGAACAGGCGCTGAAGTCCCAGGAGGTGCGCTCCACGCCCACCCTTTCACCGGCGGCTGGCGACAGCACCCTCGTGGTGAACGGAGATACCCTGAACGCGGACAGTGTTCGTGCGGCCCTGCGCGGCCAGCGCTTCGGCATCTTCGCCCCGGCCTCCACCGGACAGGCGAAGGAGGTCGTGCTGCAGAACGAACGGCTGCAGGTGGCCATCAACACCCACGGAGCCCGGCCCTCGGTCATCCGCCTGAAGGAGTACCAGAGCTACCACAAGACCCCGCTCTACCTGGCCGACCCGGACAGCGGTGACTACGAGTTCCGCTTCTTCCTCGGCAACCTGGACATCAGCACCAAGGACCTGCACTTCACGGCGGAGAAGAAGGACAGCACGGGCGTGGTGCTCACCGCCGCCACCAGCGATCCCGGGAAGTACTTGCGCATCACCTACCAGCTGGACAGCACCAGCTACTTCATGGACACCCGTGCCGAGCTGGTAGGTCTGGAAGGGGAAGTGGATGCCCGCAACGCCGTGTTCAACTGGTCGCTCACCGGCCTTAGCAACGAGAAGTACCGCACCGGCGAGCTGCAGAAGTGCGGCGTCTACTACAAGTACTTCAACTCCGACCGCGACTACCTGAGCGAGAGCAGCGAAGACAGCAAGAAGCTCGAAGGCAAGACGAACTGGGTGGCCTTCAAGCAGGACTTCTTCACCGTGGGCATCATCAGCGCCGATGGCTTCGCGAGCAACGGATCGGAGATCGCCATCGTGCCGCTCACGGACAGCACGCACACCAAGAAGTACAGCGCGAAGCTCTTCTTCGAGAAGGACCGCAACGCCCGTGTTGACCTGCCGCTGCGCTTCTACCTCGGCCCCAACCACTACGGCACCTTGCGCCGCACGGAGATCGCCGAGTTCGACCGCATCATCGACCTGGGCTGGGGCATCTTCGGCTGGATGAACAAGTGGCTGGTGATCCCCATCTTCAACTGGCTCGACGGCTGGGGCTGGAACTACGGCATCATCATCCTCGTGCTCACGATCGTCATCAAGCTGCTGCTGATGCCGCTCACCTACAAGAACTACATCTCCAGCGCGCGCATGCGCCTGCTGAAGCCGGAGATGGACACCATCAACGAGAAGTACAAGGATGGTGATGTGATGAAGAAGCAGCAGGCCACCATGGACCTGTACCGCAAGGCCGGCGTGAACCCCGCGAGCGGCTGCCTGCCCATGCTCGTGCAACTGCCCGTGCTTTACGCCATGTTCCGCTTCTTCCCGGCGAGCATCGAACTGCGCCAGCAGAGCTTCCTCTGGGCCGACGATCTGAGCACCTACGACAGCATCGTCAACCTGCCGTTCACCGTGCCCTTGGGCTATGGCAACCACGTGAGCCTCTTCACCATCCTCATGGCGGCCAGCACCATGATCTACACGGCCATCAACAGCAAGCAGATGCCCCAGCAACAGGGCATGCCGAGCATGAAGCTGATGATGTACATGTTCCCGGTGATGATGCTCTTCTTCATGAACAGCCTGCCCGCCGGCCTCAGCTACTACTACCTGCTGGCCAACGTGATCAGCATCCTGCAGATGACGGTGATGAAGAGCTGGTTCGTGAACGAGGACAAGATCCGCACGGAACTGCTCACGAACATGAAGACGCCGAAGAAGAAGAGCAAGTGGCAGCAGCGGCTGGAGGACATGCAGAAGCAGCAGCAGGCGCAGCAGAACGCACGCCGGCGCAAGTAAGCGGCACCTGCGTCTGAGCTTCCGTATTCAGGGTCATCTTCCACCACCGACGTCCGTCACTCCGGCCGAAGAGCCGGAATCTCACCAATGCCGCACAGGACCGAACATTGGTGAGGCTAAGGATACACGGGGCCCCAGCACGTTTCGCTGCCCGTGTTCCGAAGCGACCACCGTTGTTGACTTGGTTATTGGGCTTCTTTCGCATTTCGATCCGACATCGGCGGATCCTCTGCGCCCT
>JAGQVR010000252.1:0-236 GCA_020437875.1 Flavobacteriales bacterium | reverse complement strand
CAGTAGATCGCCTTCCAATAGGACATTTCTCTGCGCGTTCTCAGCGTTCTCTGCGCCTCTGCGATGAAACATGAAAGAGTCTAGAACTGTTGGCTAAAGACACACTTTGGCACGCGATCCGCACCTTCGTCGATGAAAGCCATTGAGATGAAGACCCTGACCGCCCTTCTGTTCGCCACTTCCATCCTCGCCTGCAACGCGCAACGGAAGGCCGCGGATGCCACGGTGGATGCCCC
>JAGQVR010000251.1 GCA_020437875.1 Flavobacteriales bacterium | reverse complement strand
TCGACTACGAGCCGGGTACCGGCGAGGCATTGTTCGACATCTGCGATAGTGATGGACATATCGTGAAGACCGGTGAGGTGAACGGACCCGTGACCCGGGTGCGCATCACCGATCTGGAAGGCGATGAGTACTACCTGATGGTGCTCGACGGCGAGGTCTCCACGGTGAAGCCCTTCCAACTCCGCAAGGTCGGCTGATCAGCGACCCTGGCGTTTGCGCAGGGTGATCACCACCCCCTTGCTGGCGGGTGTTCCACTCTTCGCTGCGCGCAGCTCAAGCGGTACCAACACGTTCGCTTCCGGGAAGTAGGTGGCTACACAGCCGCGGGCGATCTCGTACGGCACTACGAAGAAGTCGGTCGCCACGCGCTCGCGGCCATAGTGGCTCACCAGGTCCACGCGATCCTTCGAACGCAGGCCTTCAGCCGCCATGTCATCGGCATGCATCAGCACCACGCGACGTTCCCCGTGCAGGCCACGGTAGCGATCATCAAGTCCGTAGATCGTGGTATTGAACTGGTCATGGGTGCGCAGGGTCTGCGCCATGTACTCGCCCTGCTTCAACTCCCATTCAGGAGCCGGGGTCACGCTGAAATGGCCCTTGCCGCTCGGCGTGGTGAAGGCGGCACCATCCCGCGGACCGTTCGGAAGCACGAATCCATCGGGCCTGCGCACCCGCTTGTTGAAGTCGGTGAAGCCCGGGATCACCGCTTCCACCTCATCGCGGATCAGGTCATAGTCGCGCGCCCACTCTCTCCAGCGGAGGTTCGGTCGTTCGCCCAAGGTGGCCTGCGCGATGCCTGCGATGATCTCCGGTTCGCTGCGGAGGTGGGGGGAGGCCGGATCATGTGCGCCCTGGCTGCGGTGGACCACGCTCATGCTGTCCTCGACCGTCACGAAGCGTGGCTTCCCACCCGGTGTGTCGAAGGCGATATCACGCTCGCTGCGCCCATAGCAGGGGAGGATCAATGCCTCCGCGCCGGTGATCAGGTGGCTGCGGCTCAATTTCGTGCTGATCTGCACGGTGAGTTCGGTCCGCATCACGGCGCGGCTGGTGACCTCACTGTCCGGCGTGGCACTGATGAAGTTGCCGCCGAGAGCGATGAAGACCTTGCCACTGCCATCACGCATCGCCTCGATGGCCTCCACCACGTCATGGCCATGCGCGCGCGGTGCGTTGAACTGATATCGCTTGTCCAGCGCTGCGAGGAAGGGTTCGCCGGGCTTCTCGTAGATGCCCATGGTGCGATCACCCTGCACATTGCTATGTCCCCGCACCGGACAGGCCCCCGCACCGGGCTTGCCGAAGGCGCCGCGCAGCAGCAGCAGGTTCACCACCTGCTGGATGTTGTCCACCGCATTGGTGTGTTGTGTCAGGCCCATCGCCCAACAGACGATGATCCGATCCGTACGCATGGCGGCATCGGCCACATACCGCAGGTCATCGATGTGCAGCCCACAACGGCCGGCCATCGCCTGCGGGTCTATGGTACGTAGGTCCGCGATGAAGGCGTCGTAGCCAGCGGTCTTCTCCGCGATGAAGGCCTGATCGAAGACGGTGCCTGGCGCAGCGAGCTCCTGATCGAGCATCAGCCGAAGCACACCCTTCAGGAAGGCCACGTCCATGGTGCCACGGATCGGGATGTGGCGATCAGCGAGGTGGCTTGCGCCGAAGAGCATGGGCTTCACCTCCTGCGGGTTCCTGAAGGCCATCGTACCCGCCTCCGGCAATGGATTGATGCTGACGATGGTGCCGCCGTTGCTCTTGCACTTCTCCAGTGCGCTGAGCATCCGTGGATGATTGGTACCGGGGTTCTGGCCCATCACCAGCACCAGCTTCGCTTCGTGGATGTCCTGCAAGGAAACCGTGCCCTTGCCGATGCCGATGGTCTCGCCCAACCCGGTACCGCTGCTCTCGTGGCACATGTTGCTGCAATCGGGCAGGTTGTTGGTGCCGTAGTGGCGCACGAAGAGCTGATAGAGATAGGCCGCCTCATTGCTCGCCCGACCGCTGGTGTAGAAGATGGCCTCGTGCGGCGATGGCAGCGATCGCAGCTTGTCACCCACCATGCGGAAAGCCTCGTCCCAGCCGATGGGTTCATAGTGTGAGCTGTTCCGGCGTAGTACGAAGGGTTCGGTGAGACGTCCCGCCTTGCCGATCTCGTAGTCGCTCCACCGACTGAGCTCCTCCACGCTGTGCTGGGCGAAGAAGGCACGATCAACGCGTTTGGTGGTGGCCTCCTCGGCGATGGCCTTCACGCCGTTCTCGCAATACTCGCCGAGGTGGCTGCGGCGGTCCGGGTCTGGCCAGGCACAGCCGGGGCAATCGAAGCCGTCCTTCTGGTTCAGCTTGTTGAGGATACTGATGCCATTGAGCACGCCGGTCTCCTCGTGCAGGTGTGCGAGCGAGGACGTGAGCGCGGGCAGACCGGCGGCCCAGGTCTTCCGATCGGTGATGGTGAGTCCCGTGTGGGTGTCCGGTGGAAGCAGGGCGATGTCGCGCTCATTCATGCGTGGATGGTCCGCGCGGAACTTGGCGCTGCGCGAACACCTCAAAAGTAGCAGGACCTCGTTCACTGGGTCCGCGTCGTGGCGAGCAAAGCGCGCTCATCCAGGGAGACGCTGTCGGCGATGCTGAAATGCACGATCCTGGCGAATTGGATCTCATCCACCGCCGTAACGACCTGCTGGAAGCGCGCGCCATCACCAGCCTTCACGATGCAGATCGGCTCCTGGTCCACCTGTGCGCTCATTGCCTGGAAGCGCTTCAGGGTGTTGCGCAGTGAACGGCCACCCAGGTAGTGCAGGGTCGTTGTTGCGGTGAACTCACCCGGGTAGCCATAGCGCCCTCCCTCCTCGTCCAGCAGGATGGTGAGCGTATTGCTGGCCGCTGTCGCAGGGCCGGGGAGCGGAAGCGAGAGTTCCATCACCCGCTCGTCGAGCAGGTGTGTGGTGAGCATGAAGAAGGTGATGAGGAGGAAGCCGAGGTCCACCATGGGGGTCATGTCCAGGTGGATGTGCGGGACCGCGCGGCGCTTGTTGCGGCCTTTTTCCGGAGTGGTGATCGCAGCCATGGTGATCGACTATGGCTGTAGAACGGCTCAAAGCTCGTGAGCATTGTACCGGTGGTTGCAGCAAGCGCACCGCTGCTCGAACCGCGATGCGTGCAGGTGGCGCTATGTCCCTTGTTGTCCGATCCTTCCGGGTTCGCGCACTTGCGTGGCCAGCACCCATACGGCGGTGGCGGTCATGCCGAGCATCAGGAGGATGTTGGCCCCAGGCCAGTGCATTGTCTTGAAGATCATCCCGCAGAGTGCCGCTACGATGGCGGGTGCGAACCAGCCCGGCTTGCTGATCCGGATCGTCCAAGGTCCGCGTTTGCTCGCCAGACGAAACACCAACGCGACCGACGTTAGCAGCGCGCTGAACAGCACGATGTAGCCGGCTCCCGGCCAGTGAAGGATCTTGAAGAGGACGCCGATGATGAGGCCGGTCAGACCGATCGCACGGAGATTCATGGTAGTGGGGGTTTGATGATGGAATGCCCGGCCACTTCCAAAGTAACGCGAAACCCCTGCGGT
The DNA here is from genome assembly GCA_020437875.1 of Flavobacteriales bacterium. Taxonomy (GTDB): domain Bacteria; phylum Bacteroidota; class Bacteroidia; order Flavobacteriales_F; family PHOS-HE28; genus PHOS-HE28. The sequence goes on along the minus strand of JAGQVR010000251.1, from coordinate 292 downwards.
GGTCTCGGGGCTTCATTGAGGGACGTTCCCACGCCGCTGCGACTCCTGGGTGGATCAGTTCATGCCACCACCGCTTTCCTATTCATCAGCTCCTCCACGGCATCGGCCTCCACGGGGATATTCGCGAACAGGTCGATCGGGTTGTCGCGCGTGGTGAGGATGTTGTTCTCCAGGCGGATCCCCAGCTTCTCCTCGCGGATGTAGATGCCCGGCTCCACGGTGAAGACCATGTCCGGCTGGATCATCTCGTTCCACAGGCCCACATCGTGCACATCGAGTCCGAGGAAGTGGC
>JAGQVR010000250.1 GCA_020437875.1 Flavobacteriales bacterium | reverse complement strand
CCCCCAAACCTCCGCAGGGTCTCCCGAAGGGGACCCTGCGGTACCATGGATCGTGGTTGCATACCTTGGTGTCCATGAGACAACGTGGTGGAATGGTGGTGGAGGTTGCGGCTACGAGGCCGCAGGGTCCCCTCGTTCCTCGGGAGACCCTGCGGAGGTGTAAGGTGGCGGTGGCGGCTTCGAGGCCGCAGGGTCCCCTTGTACCTCGGGAGACCCTGCGGAGGTTTAGTGTTTACCTGAAGTACGATAGAACAAGTGAGCCTATCCCGATGCCAGGTTATACTCAGCGCCCGGATAGGATGATGGTGAGCACTCCAATAACTACCGAAACCGCCCACACTCCGGATTGAGGCCAATTTTTGAAACCACATACTTTGAGCGGATAGTGGAAAACACATGGCCCTATGTGATTTTCTATGTCCTGCTGTGCGGAGTTGGTGGTTGGACTTTTCCCGTCGCATGGGTAATCCCTTTGATTATTGTGATTATCCCATTGATTCGGTCATTAAAAGGATTGGCGTTTGAAATACGTGAAATAAGTATTCATCAATCAGATGTGTTAATCAGATATACAAAGTACGATTCGGAATGTTCGTACCGGGCCTCTTCTTCTGATCTCAGCGTAAAAATGAAACGAGATTCCACTTTGTATAGACGCTATCTGATTGAATTCAAAGGCCCAAATTTGAGTGTGCGCCAATATGAATGGGGGGCGTGGAAGAAGAATCAAATGATATCTGTTCTGTTGGAGCTACAAGCAGCTGGGGTTCGGGTTTCCAATTCTACTGATGAGAAGCTTTAATTCCCCCATCCCACGCTCGGGTGGGTAACGTACCAGAACGTCCCCGCTAACGCGGATCTGTAGCGCTGCCGCTGATCTGCGATCTGTGGCCATCTTAGACCTTCACCGAGTCTCCTCCCCTTTCCGCGTTGACATCTCCAGTCGCCCTGTCCTCCACCCCGAACCTACCTTCGCCCCAAGCATTCCCCTCCCATGAGCAAAGCCAGCAAGATCAAGTCCTTCGATCCGAACAGTCCGGGTAGCCCTGATGCGGGGATCTACGGCCTACCCTTCACGGCAGCGGAGGCGGACATCGTGCTGGTGCCCGTGCCCTGGGAGGTGACCACGAGCTACGGCGGCGGCACCTCGCACGGTCCGCAGGCCATCTTCGACGCCAGCTTCCAGGTGGACCTCTTCAACCCGGAGTTCCCGGCGCTTTGGAAACGCGGGATCGCGATGGACGAGATCCCCAAGGCCCTGCTGGAGCAGAGCAAGGCGCTGAAGAAGGAGGCGCAGCAGGTGATCGCCGTGCTGATCGAGGGTGGCGATGCCAAGCAGAAGGCCAAGGCGAAGAAGGCGCTGGAGCGCATCAACGCGGAGTGCGCGGTGATGAACGATTGGGTGGAGCAACGCACCGGCTATTGGATGGAACAGGGCAAGCTCGTGGGTCTCGTGGGCGGCGACCACAGCACACCCTTGGGCTTCCTGCGGGCGCAGGCGAAGCGGCACAAGTCCTTCGGTATCCTGCACATCGATGCGCACCTGGACCTGCGCGTGGCCTATGAGGGCTTCACTTACAGCCATGCGAGCATCATGTACAACGCCCTGCCGATCAAGCAGCTCTCGAAGCTGGTGTCCGTGGGCATCCGCGACTTCTGCGAGCAGGAGAACGAGGTGTTCCTGAAGCACCAGGATCGTGTGCGTATCGTGCGCAGCGCCGATGTGCGCCGGCAGCAGTACCAGGGCGTGACCTGGCGGGAGCAATGCGATGCCATCATCGCTGCGTTGCCGGAACAGGTACACATCAGCTTCGACATCGACGGCCTGGACCCGACGCTCTGCCCGCATACGGGTACACCGGTGCCGGGCGGCTTCCAATTCGAGGAGGCCACCTACCTGCTCTCACGGCTGGCGGAGAAGCGCAGCATCATCGGCTTCGACCTGGTGGAAGTGGCGCCGGGCAAGGACGAATGGGATGCGAACGTGGGGGCGCGGTTGCTCTTCCATTTGTGCGGGGTGCTGGCCAACAAGAAGTAGGCCCGCTACCGCAGAACCACGGAGGCGCGGAGCAGATCGCTACTGATTTGGGGGTGACTTGGTCCAGGTGCGCCGTGTTGAACGTCAGCGGGCGCAGAGCGATGTGATCCTATAAGTCCGGTTCCGCGCGCGAACAATGGCAGCGGTTGCGCTCCGGGTCATGAACCTACCTCAGCGGCTCGGCGCCTCTGCGGCCAACTCCTATTCCACCGAACTCCGCTCCCTCCACGCCAGCTGCAGGGCGCCGAGGAAGTGGTCCCTGTGTTGGGCGCCGCTGACACCGTAGCGCCGGTCGATCACGAAGAAGGGCACACCGCGCACGCCGATCTGTTGGGCCTCGCGCTCGTCGGCACGGACCTCCTCGGTGAATCGGGAAGTCGCCAACATCGCTGATACCTCGGCTTCATCCAGGCCGATCTCGCCGCCAAGCTTCGTGAGCGCCGCATGGTCTGCGATGTGGATGCCATCGACGAAGTAGGCTTTGAACAGGCGCTCTTCCGCTTCCGCGCCCTTGCCTTTCGTCTTCGCTAGCTGGATGAGGCGGTGCGCATCGAAGGAACTGCCGATGATGGCCTTGTCCATCTGGTAGTCAAGCCCCACGGTCTTCCCGCGATCCACCACGCCCTGCACACGGGCCTGCGCCTCGGAGCGGGAGATGCCGTAGCGGCTGGACAGCATGCCGTACATGTCGTGCTCGCTGCGCTGCGGTGCGTTCGGGTCCAGCTCGAAGCTCTTCCACACGACGGTCACCTCGTCCTTGTTGGGGAAGCGCGCCAGGGCGGCTTCGAACTCGCGCTTGCCGATGTAACAGAAGGGACAGACGACGTCGCTCCAGATCTCGATGGTCATGGTCTTGTTGGGTGTGGCAGCTGCCGAAGCGCGACCGGGCAATGGTTCCAGAAATTGCGGGAAGAGCAGGGTCGGCGTGGCAGCGACCGCCAGCGCGCCGATCAGGCGTCGTATCCCGTTGATGATCACGGTACAAAGATCGCTCCGCTGAACACGCGCGCGTGGACAACTACCGCGCGCGCGATCGTGACGCCCTACGGCAACGGCCTTGTTTTACGGTCCTGATGCGCGGAGTCCGTTCGTTCCTCCTCCCCCTTGCCCTGCTGTACATGGGCGTGGCACCGGCGCAGGTGACCTGGCGGACGGACAGCCTGATGAACACCTGGCCGGTGCGGCAACACATGGCCGAGCTGGGATCGACCGCCGGTCGTGGTGTGGTGCGTGCGGTGGATACGCGCAACCTCTACGATGACCTGAAGCGTGAGGCCCCGAGCATCCCCGTCTTCGCGGACAGCAACGTTGTCCTCTACGCCGACCTCTACGGCGAGCCGCTGCGCGACCATTTCCGGGTGCTGCTCGGTGTCAGCGAGGTCTACTTCCTCATGATCGAGAAGGAGCTGGTGCGCCAGGGCCTTCCGGCCGACCTGAAGTACCTGCCCATGGCGCTGTCGGCGATGAACAGCCTGGCCGGCAGCACCAACGGACGCGCGGGCCTGTGGATGCTCACCTACCCCGTCGCATTACGCTACGGCCTGCAGGTGACCGCCGCGGTGGACGAACGGCACGATGATGTGAAGAGCACCATGGCGGCCGGTCGCTACCTGATGGACCTGCACGCACGCTACAAGGATTGGGGCCTGACGATCATGGCCTTCACCTGCGGCCCGGCGAACATCACGCGGGCCCAGCAGCGCACCGGTGGCGCCACGGACTACCGCACGCTCTATCCGCACTTCACGGAGGAGGAGCAGGAAGTGTTGCCGCAGTTGATGGCCTTCATCCACCTCAGCGCACAGGCGGAGCGGCTCGGCCTCGAGCCCATCGCTGTATTGCCGTGGGAACCGGCGGACACCCTGA
>JAGQVR010000249.1 GCA_020437875.1 Flavobacteriales bacterium | reverse complement strand
TCACGCACATGGCATGTCCGCCGAAGCCGCGCATGGCGTAGTCGCCCTGGTTGGGCAGCCATTTGTCCTGGCCCATCATGTCCTGCATGAAGCTGCCACCCACCATCATGCCGATGACGATGGGGCTGCCCTGTGCGAGCTGCTGTTTCATGGCCGCCATGTCCACCATGCTGCGCGGATCGCCTTCCTGGGACAACCGTTGGAAGCCTTTGATCTTGAAAGGCAGGGCCCGCTGCATCTCCTCGCTCGACGGCTGCTTGGCGCAGCTCTGGTCCGTGTAGGCGAACTGGCTGAAGGGGAGGGCGCCGTTCTTGCTCATCTGCTCCATGGCGCGCTGGATGTAGCTGCCCTGGCAGTCGCTGCCCTCGATCTTGATCTGGTTGTACATGTAGGCCGGACTGAAGGCGGTGCCGTTCGGGTCCTGCTCCTTGGCCGCGGCCTGCACGATGGTGCGCGCCGCATAGGCACTGGCCCAGGCCACGCAGCTGCCCTGCTGGCCCTGGTTCAACCGCTTCGGGGCGTACTTCTCCAGGCTGAAGCGTTCCGGCAGCGGTGCGTTCACGTTGTCGGTGAGCGGCTCGTAGACCTCGGCCTTGTCGTAGACCGCCGGATCCATGTTGCCACCCGTGGCGAACTGCAGCAGCTGCGCCACGTTGCCGCCGCCCTCGCCCAAGCAGCCTTTGAGTCCGCCGCTGAAGTAGAGGATGCCGCCGACCACGAGCACCACGAGCATGAGCTTCGGGTTCTTCAGCAGCATGCCGATCAGCATGGGCAGCAGCGACCCGAGGCCACCGCCGCCGCCTCCGCTCATGCCACCACCGCCACCACTGGCCCTGCGGTTCCCTTGTTGACGTTGGTCATCGGTCATTCGGATAGGCATGGCGGTAGGGTGTTCGTTGCGCGGTGTTCAAGGACGGAAGCGCTCCTGTCCTGTCAATAGACGCCAGAAGAGGATGAAGTCACTGGCCAGGCTCCAGAGCGGGTATTGGAAGGTGGCCGGCTTGTTCTTCTCGAAGAAGAAGTGGCCCACCCAAGCGAAGCCGTAGCCGCCCAGCGGGATCAGCAGCAGCCACCACGCATTGCGTTGGGTGATGGCGAGGATGATCCACAGGGCGATGAGGCCGGTGCCGATGAAATGCAGGACCCGGCTCGTCGGGTTCCGGTGCTCGGTGAGGTAGAAGGGGAAGAACTCCTTCAGCGAGGTGAAGCGCTCGGCAGGGGTGGCCATCAGTGGGGTGGGTCCCGAAATGTAGGATGTGCATTGGAATTACTTCGCCCACGGAGCCACATCGTCACAGCGGAACGCATTATGCCTGTGGCACCTACCGGCTTTTGATCGCAGATCGGAGAAGGCTGCACAGGCACTTGATCCGCGGGCGGTGGCCGCTACCTTTGCGCCCCATGCCCGTGGAGCGCCTCGCCTACGCCGATACCGGTCGCTTCGCGGCGCCGGTGATCGATCACTTGGCGAACGAGCCCTTCATCCGGCAGTTCCTCGACCTTCCGCCGGATCGTGACGGACTGCATATGGCTGCGGAACGCGTGAACTTCGATCCCGGGAAGCGTGCCGTGCTCTGTGCGGCCTTGGACGAACAACACGCCGCGCTCGACCTGCATCCAGCGGTGCGGGAGAACCTGCGTCGCTTGCGCGATCCGCGTGCGCTCACCATCACCACGGGTCACCAGCTCTGTCTCTTCACCGGTCCGCTCTACGTTCCATACAAGATCCTCAACGCGATCAGGCTCGCACGGGAAGCCACGGAGCTGCTCGGTCGTCCGGTGATACCCGTGTTCTGGATGGCCACCGAGGACCACGACGCGGCGGAGATCGACCACGCGGTGATCAACGGTCGCACCATCCGCTGGAAGGGCGCGGTGGGCGGTGCGGTGGGCCGCATGCACCTGCGTGGGATCGGTGAACAAGTGGAAGAGGCCATCGCAGCACTGGGTGAAGGAGAAGGAGTGGATCACCTCGCGCGTCTCCTGCGCGATGCCTACCGCGAGGACCGCACCCTGGCCGAGGCGACACGCCATTTCATCCACGCGCTCTTCGGTCACCACGGTCTGGTGATCGTGGATGGGGATGATCCCGCCTTGAAACGGCTCTTCGCACCCATCATCACCGAGGAACTCCTGAACCAGGTGGCGCAGCGCACGGTGGCCTACGCCGATGAGCGGATCAAGGAGCGGTACACCGTACAGGCGCATGCACGCGAGATCAATCTCTTCCACCTGCGCAACGGCCACCGCTCGCGTATCGTGCAGGAGGAGGGCCACTACCAGGTGCTCGATGGCGGTCCGCGATGGACGCTCGATGAGCTGCTGGCCCGCGTGGAGGCCCACCCCGAGGACTTCTCGCCGAACGTGCTCCTGCGCCCAGTTTACGAAGCGACCATCCTGCCGGACATCGCCTACATCGGTGGTGGCGGTGAACTCGCGTATTGGATCCAGTTGCATTGGCTCTTCCAGGCCATGCGCGTGCCCATGCCCGCCTTCTTCCTGCGCACGAGCGCGGCGACGATCAGCGCGAAGCACCGCCAGCAATGGAACGAATTGGGCTTGGATGTGAAGGACCTCTTCCGGAAGGTGGATGCGGTGAAGACCGAGGTGGCCGCGCGGGACGCCCGCTTCCGTACGGAACTCACCGCCGAGCGGGCGGAGCTCGAAAGACTGTATGCCACGATCGGCGAAATGGCGACCGCTGCGGATGGTTCCCTGGAGGGTGCCGTGGCGGCGCGCAAGCAACAGGCCCTGCGTGGACTGGAGCGACTGGAGAAGGGACTGGTGCGCGCGGCGAAGCGCGATCAGGACGTGGCCATGCAACGCATCGATGCCATACACCAAGCGCTTTTCCCCGGTGGTGGATTGCAGGAGCGGCGGGACAGCTTCCTGCCGGTGATCGCGGCGCACGGGTTGACCGCTGTGGATACCTGGCTGGACCTGCTTGATCCGTTGGAGCCGACGTTCGCGTTGGTGGGTGAGGAAGGGTGAACTGGGAGGTTCATTTCACCAAAGAGACACGGAGACCGCCTGCGGCGGGAAAGCGATGATGAATGCGATCTAAACGCAGTGAGCGCAAAGGACGCAGAGGAATGCGCTGAGGTAGCTGGAAATGCGAGGGCGCGGAGGGGCCGCCTGCGGCGGGAATGCGATAGATCTCAGAACCGCGACGACGCGACGGGCACGCAACGGTTTGAATGCGACGTACCGCTGAGTGCGCAGAGAACTCGGAAGAATGCGCTGAGGTAGATGCGTGAGCGAGAGTGCAGAGAGTTCGCTTGCGGCGGTATGGATCAGTACACGAAGCGCTGACTCTCCACGCGATCACCATCGGTGATGCGGAAGACGTAGGCACCGCGCGAGAGCACCACGCCGTACAGGTCGGTGCGGCCTTCCATCGCCGTGCGGCCACCGAGCACCCGGCGACCGGTCATGTCCACGATCTCGTAGGTGCTGCCGGTCGGGAAGCTGTGTACCGCGGTCCATGTCTCACCGGTGCCGTAGACGACCAGGGGACGTTCGCTCACCGGACCGAAGAGCACGGACACCACATTGGAATAGGTGCTGCTGCCGTCGGTATCGGTCTGGCGAAGGCGGTAGTAGCTGAGGCCGGGGTAGGGGGCGCGGTCCAGTTCGCTGTAGGCGAGCAGCGTGCTGCTGTTCAGCGCACCCGGTACGTTCAGTACTTCCTCGAAGGCCATCGCATCACGACTGCGTTCCACGGTGAATAGTGCGTTGTCCTGCTCGCTCGCCGTCAACCAGTCCAACCGTACCATGTCGCCCTCGGGCTGCGCCGTGAAGCGGAGCAGGGTGATGGGCAACGGATTGTTCGCGGTGGTGGAAGCCAGGGTCCAGGCCGTGGTGCTGGCGTTGAACTGGCTTTGGACGCCGGCGGTCGGGATGAAACCAACGTTGGGGATCCCCGCT
>JAGQVR010000024.1 GCA_020437875.1 Flavobacteriales bacterium | reverse complement strand
GACATGGGCGGCGTGGACTACAGCAAGAAGCGGAAGGTCCTCACCATGGCCACCTGGACCGGCGCGAAGAGCGAGCGCATGTTCCTGGACAAGGAGACCGAGGACATGTACAAGAAGCTGGCCCCGAAGTTCGAAGGGCTGGAGTACTGGATCTATGGCGAGGACGATAGCGAGACCAAATTCCTCGTGTGGGCCGGCAGCGACCGCCAGCCGGGCATCTACTACAGCTATGACAGCACCACCGACGAACTGAAGGAACTTGCCAAGTTGCGCCCCTGGATCGATCCGGCGCAGATGGCGGCCATGGAGCCCATCACCTACCAGAGCCGCGACGGCCTCACCATCCACGGTTACCTGACGCTTCCGGTGGGCCGCGAAGCCAAGGACCTGCCGCTGGTGGTGAACCCGCACGGTGGCCCCTGGGCACGCGACCAGTGGGGCTTCAACCCCGAGGTACAACTGCTGGCCAACCGCGGCTTCGCGGTGCTGCAGATGAACTTCCGTGGCAGCACGGGTTACGGCCGTGAGTTCTGGACCACAAGTTTCAAGCAATGGGGCAAGACCATGCAGGACGACATCACCGACGGTGTGGAATGGCTGACGAAGAGCGGCAAGGTGGATCCGAAGCGCGTGGCCATCTACGGCGCCAGCTACGGCGGTTACGCCACCCTGGCGGGCATCACCTTCACCCCGGACCTCTACGCCGCAGCGGTGGACTACGTGGGCGTTAGCGACCTCTTCACCTTCCAGCGCACCATCCCACCCTATTGGCTGCCCTTCCAGGAGATGATGTACGAAATGGTGGGCGACCCCGTGAAGGACAGCCTGCTCCTGGACGCCGCTTCCCCGGCCCGCCATGCAGACAAGATCAAGACGCCGCTCTTCATCGCCCAGGGTGCCAACGACCCGCGCGTGGTGAAGGCCGAGAGCGACCAGATGGTGGCCGCGTTGAAGGCACAGGGCGTGGATGTGGAATACATGGTGAAGGACAACGAAGGCCACGGCTTCCACAACGAGGAGAACCGCTTCGACTTCTACAACGCCATGGAGAAGTTCCTGGACCAGCACATCGGCAGCGGCTACAAGCCGGCTGAGAAGCACTAGTCCAGAACGACGGTATTTGTCCGAACGGCGGCCCATGGCCGCCGTTCGGCATTTCCGGTGACCGGTCGATCCGAGATGGCGGTCATGACGCAGGCACCGCGGCGCGGGTTGGGTCCGTCATCCGAACGATGAACCGGGTTACCGGTCCAAGAGTGCCCCCTCTTCCGGGTCGCTTGGAACGACAAGACCGATAACTTGCCTTTTCAACCTGCCTGGAACGCATGCGTGTACGAAGTCTTTGCTCCTTCCTCCTATTGTCCACAGCGGCGACCTTGAACGCCCAGGTCGTGGTGAACGAGGTCTGCGCCTCGAACATGAACGGTTATGCGGACAATTATGGCGAGTACGAGGACTGGTTCGAGCTTTACAACCCCGGTGCGGCGGCGGTCGACATCAGCGGTTGGTGGCTGAGCAACCGGGCGGGCAACCCCATGAAGTGGCAGGTTCCGGCAGGCATGGTCATTCCGGCCGGTGGTCGGCAGGTCTTCATCTGCAGCAAGCGGAACGAGACGGTGGGTGGCTTCGTGCACACCAGCTTCAACCTGAACCAGGCCGAGAGCGACCACGTGCGGCTGAGCAACCCGGCGGGCGACCCGGTGGACGACTTCGAGTTCACCCCCGGGATGCGCACCAAGCTCGGCCACAGCCGGGGCCGCACCACGGACGGCGCCGCCACCTGGAGCCTCTTCAACAACCCCACACCGAACGCCGCGAACGCGGGTGCCTCCCCGGAGTACCTCGTACGCCCGGTGCTGACGCCGGCTGCCGGCTTCTATGGCGGCGCACAGAACGTCACCATCACCGGTCCGGCGGGTGCAACCATCCGCTATACCACGAACGGATCGGAGCCCACGGCCACTTCCACCGCATACGCGGGCCCCATCGCGGTGAACGCCACCACGGTGATCCGCGCGGCCTGCTTCGGAGGTGCGGGTGAACAGCCCAGCTTCACCGAAACGAACACCTACTTCATCAATGCCGCGCATACCGTGGCCGTGCTGAGCATCGCTGGTGACCAGGTGGATGACCTCCTGGACGGCAACGGCTTCATCCAACCGTTCGGCAGCTTCGAGTACTTCGGGGAGGATGGGCAGTTGCGCGATGAGGCCGTGGGCGAGTTCAACGAGCACGGGCAGGACAGCTGGGCCTATGACCAGCGGGGCTTCGACTACATCGCACGCGACCAGACGGGCTACAACGATGCCATCCACTACCCCATCTTCCGCACCAAGGACCGTGACAAATTCCAACGGTTGATCATCAAAGCCGCGGCCGGGGACAACTTCAACTTCGGACCGGGACAGCCCGCGCACATCCGCGATGCGTACGTGCAGGCGTTGAGCCAGACGGGGGACCTGCGCCTGGACGAGCGCAGCTACGAGCCGGCCGTGCTCTATGTGAACGGCCAGTACTGGGGCGTGTACGACATGCGTGAAAAGGTGGATGACCACGATTACACACGGTATTACTACGACCAGGACGAGTTCAACATCCAGATGCTGAAGACCTGGGGTGGAACCTGGAGCGAGTACGGCGGCGCCCAGGCGCAGACCGACTGGAACGACCTCCGGAACTACATCATGAGCAACGACATGGGCGATGCCACGGCTTTCGCCTATGTCGATGGACAGTTCAACTGGAAGAGCCTGATCGACTACTTCTGCCTGAACAGCTACACGGTATGTGCCGATTGGTTGAACTGGAACACCGGCTGGTGGCGCGGTCGGGACCTGGAGGGCGACCACAAGAAGTGGGGCTACATCCTCTGGGACATGGACGCCACGTTCGGCCATTACACCAACTTCACCGGAATCCCGAACCAGACGCCGACGGCGGATCCATGCGATGCGGAGGAACTGCCCAACCCGGGTGGCCAGGGCCATACACTGATCCTGGAGAAGCTGATCGCGGAGAACGAGATGGTGCACGACTATTACGTGAACCGTTACATCGACCTGGGCAACACCTTGTTCAGCTGCGACCACATGATCCCCTTCCTGGACAGCCTGGTCGCGCTGATCGCACCGGAGATGCCGGGGCAGGTGGCGCGCTGGGGTGGCAGTGTGGCCGAATGGGAGGCCAATGTGCAGGTGATGCGCGACTTCATCGAGGAGCGGTGTGTGGCCTTCGAAGAGGGCATGGTGGACTGCTACGACCTGGAAGGTCCGTATGACGTGGTCTTCAACGTGGACCCACCCCTGGGCGGCCAGATCGTGATCAACTCGCTGCAGCCTGAGAGTTACCCCTTCAGCGGAGAATACTACGGGGGCATCAATACCAACCTGGCGCCCATCCCGAACGAGGGCTATCGCTTCAGTCATTGGGAGGTCTTCAGCACGAACACCATACTGCCGAGCACCACCGATTCATTGGTGCACATCGACTTCCTGACGGCGGACAGCGTGGTGGCGCACTTCGAGGAACCGATCCGGTACGAGGTGGTGTTGGATGTGGATCCGCGTGTGGAAGGCGCCGAGATCACCTTCGACGGGGTGCTGTACACCGACTTCCCGGCCACGGCCAGCGTGCCTCAGAACACCGAGGTGGAGTTCCGGATCAAGGCACCGCTCTACTACGACTTCCTGTATTGGACGGTGGCACAGAACGGCTACACACCGGATGACAGCTCCATGGTGATGCTGAACACCGTGATCGCCGGGCCGGACACCATCGTGGCGCACCTGCGACCACAGGAGTACGTGTACTATGTGCCGACCGCCTTCACCCCGAACGGCGATGGGATCAATGATCACTTCCTGCCGATCGCGAACGTGATCGACCTGGACACCTACGACCTGCGGATCTACGACCGTTGGGGCCGGGACCTCTACGCCACCACCGACCCTTCGATGGGCTGGGACGGCACCGCCGGAGGATCGAACGTGCCGCTTGGCGTTTACGCCTATCGGGCTTACGCCATCGATGCCATCAAGGGCGACGTGTACGAGATACGCGGCCACGTGACGGTGGTGCGGTGAGTGAGTGCGGCAGCATGCGGCATTCGCGTGCTTATCTTGACGGCCCTCGAACGGACCTTACCAGTTCTTGACCTACGAACTCCCAAAACGGAACTCGCATGATACGACTTGGACACACCCTCCCACTTCTTACGGCATGCCTCCTGGTCCATGCCACCTCGACCTTCGCGCAGACCGCGCAGGTCCAGTTGATCCACAACAGCGCGGATGCGGCCGCCAGCATCGTGGACGTTTACATCAATGGTGAACTGGATCAGGATGACATGGCGTTCCGGACGGCCACCGCTTTCCTGAACGTTCCGGCTGGACCCGGCTTGGAGATCGGTCTCGCACCATCCAACAGCACCGGATCCGATGATGTGATCGCTTCCTTCGAACTTTCGCTCAGTGAAGGCGAACAGTATGTGGCGGTGGTCAACGGGATCATTTCCGCTGCAGGATATGAACCTGCACCGGAGCTTTCCCTTGCCCTGTTCTCGCCTGCCCGTGAAAGTTCCCTTTCTTCCGGAACCACGGACATACTCATGTTCAACGGGAGCACTGATGCCCCTGGCTTCAGTATGGAGGAGGTGGCCGTACCGGTCGGCAGTCTCTTCGGCTCCCTGCCATACGGGGAGTTCGTGGATTACCTGAGCATGCCCTCGGCGAACCTTTCCCTCGAACTGACCATGGAAGGAGTCGGGACCTACTCGTACGCCGCGCCCTTGGGACCGCTGGGGCTTCAGGACCGGGCTGTCGTGGTAGTGGCATCAGGCTTCGTGGATCCAATGATGAACCAGAATGGACCGGGATTCGGGCTATGGCTCGCAGAGCCGGGTGGTGGCGACCTCATCGAGCTGGTCGGTCAGGAGGTACTGCCCACGCGCGTGCAATGGATCAACAATAGTGCGGACAACGCACTCTCCGTCATAGACATCTACCTGGACGGGTCACTGCTGATCAACGACCTCGCTTTCCGCACGGCCACCGCCTTCATGGACATTGACCCGGACAACGATAACATCGTCGCGATCGCACCCGGGAACAGCACGAACGTCTTCGACGCTTTCGAGGAATTCGACCTTGGCGAAGGGGCTGGAAGGTCCAACGTCGCGGTCATCAATGGGATCGTCACCTCGGTCGGATACGAGCCATTCGTACCGCTGTCAGTGGACGTGCGTTCCAGTGCCCGGGAAATGGGACCTGATAACGAGACCGTGAGCCTGCTTTTCCACCACGGTTCAACGGACGCGGACGACCCGATCGACATCAACGACCAGAGCGGCGGTCAGGGTACCCTGGCCGACGAACTTGCGTACGGTGGCTTCTCCCTCTATGCTGACGTTCCCGCCAACGACTTCATTCTCGAGGTGGTTGATGGAGGTGGTGAACCGATCGAGGAGTACGATGCCCTTGCCGCGACCGACCACTGGGAAGGCCTCGGTGTCACCGTCCTCGCCTCCGGCTTCGAAGATCCATCTGCGAACAGCGGTGGACCGCGATTCGGTCTGTGGGCAGCATTCCCTGAAGGTGGTTCGCTGGTCGAACTGCCCGTGCATGTGAACGTGGGCGTGGCCGAAGAAGCGGCGAGCATCGAGGTGAAAGCCTGGCCCAACCCCGCCTCTGATGAGGTGTTCGTTTCCCTCGGGAACGAGGTGAATGATCAACTTGCGGCAGCGATCACGGATCTCACCGGTCGCAAGGTGATGGACATCCCTGCTGTCGACCTTGTCAATGGGCGTCTCCGGATCCCGTTGACCACCATGACCAACGGGTCCTACCTCCTGCAGGTGGCTGGCGACGAAAGCACGTATACCGTGCCGTTCCAAGTGGCCCGCTGATCACCAGCAACTCGATCGGAAGGGGCATCGCAATGCGATGCCCCTTTCTTATTCCGGTGTATCCGGCAACACCTTCCCCGGGTTCATGATCCCGTGTGGATCGAAGACCCGCTTGATGCCCCGCATGAGCTCCAATTGTGTGCGATAAAAGGCGATGTCCATGTATGGTCGCTGCACCAGGCCGATGCCGTGCTCCCCGCTGAGCGTGCCGCCGAGGGAAACGGTGAGTTTGAACAGCTCCCGGATCGCCTTGGGCAGCTCCTCCTTCCAGAACGCATCGGAGAGACCATCCTTCACGATGTTGATGTGCAGGTTGCCATCACCGGCATGGCCATAGCAGATCGACCGGAAGCCATACTCCCTCCCGATCGCTTTCACACCGGCAAGCAGTTGTGGCAGGGCATAGCGCGGCACAACGGTATCCTCCTCCTTGTACACGGTGTGGGCCTTCACGGCCACGGCCACGTTCCGCCGCAATCGCCAGAGCGCGTCCACCTCGGCACTGGTCTCCGCGAATAGCACCTCTCCACAGCCATGGGCCTCCACCACTTCAAGGATCATCTCGCATTCGCGTAACAACACCTCCTCGTGCAGGCCGTCCACCTCGATCAACAGGTGCGCCTGTACCGTGTCCGGCACCTGGATCGTGATGCCCTCCACATGGGCCAGCGTGAAGTCGATCGCATCCCGTTCCATGAACTCCAGCGCGCTCGGCGTGATGCCTGCCCGGAATACCGCGCTCACCGCCTCGCACGCTCTGATGGCGCTATCGAAAGGCACAAGCATCAATCGGGAGGCTCTCGGCAGGGGAAGCAGGCGCAATACGGCCTTGGTGATGATCCCCAAGGTGCCCTCGCTGCCCGAAAACAGCCGCGTAAGGTCGTAACCGGTCGCGTTCTTCAAGGTGTTCGCACCGGTCCAGATCACTTCACCGCTTGGCAATACCACCTCCAGGTTGAGGACGTTGTCCCGGGTCACGCCGTACTTCACCGCGCGCGGACCTCCTGCGTTCTCCGCAAGGTTGCCGCCGATGGTGCAGCTCCCCTTGCTGCTGGGGTCCGGCGCATAGTAAAGCCCTTTGGCGGCCACGGCATCCACAAGCACCTGCGTGATCACGCCGGGCTGCACCGTCACCTGCAGGTTGTGCTCATCGATGTGTTCGATGGCATTCATGCGGTCCAGCGCGAGACCGACACCACCGTACACGGACAAGGCTCCACCGCTCAATCCCGTGCGACCGCCGATGGGTGTGATGGGGAGCTGGTGCTGCGCG
Source organism: Flavobacteriales bacterium (assembly GCA_020437875.1). Classification (GTDB taxonomy): domain Bacteria; phylum Bacteroidota; class Bacteroidia; order Flavobacteriales_F; family PHOS-HE28; genus PHOS-HE28. The sequence continues at coordinate 11,216 of JAGQVR010000024.1, read as the reverse complement.
CATACACGCATGATGCGAGCGACCTCGCCCGTGCTGCGCGGCCGCACGACCACATCAGGGGCATGAAGCAGGTCCTCGGTCTCGTCCCGACCATAGCGCTCGAGGTCCTCGCTTGAGTCGAGCAGATCACCTTCGGTCAATGCCCCGCGGAGTGCAGCTCGCGCGGCTTCGTTCACGATCACACGGCCCATGCGTCGAAAGTACGCTCAGCGCACCAGCGACACATGACCGGTGAAGTCGCGTGCATCGCCATCGCGCTCCACGATCACCTTCCAGACATAAACGTCCACGGGTGAATCCACCCCGTTACGGGTCCCGTCCCAGGCCGCACTACGGTCGCGTGTGTCGAAGGCCGGCAGTCCCCATCGATCGAAGACCATGAAGCGGTAGTTCCAGCCCACGAAGCCGTTCAGGATCGGCCTGAAGGTGTCGTTGCGGGTATCGTCGTTCGGTGTGAAGGCGTTCGGCACGAAGATGTTCGGATCACCCGGCACATACAGGCTGGTGCAGACGGTATCGGGGCAGCCCAGGTCGTTCACCGCCACCAGGCAGACCACGAAACCTCCCCCATCGGCCGGAAAGATGTGGATCGGATGGCGTGCTTCCGTGGTCTCTCCATCGCCGAAGTCCCAGGTGTAGGAGACGGCGCCTTCGCTCTCATTGCGGAACTGCAAGGCATGGGCGATGCTCTGCAGGGTGTCGTAGGCGAAGGCCGCCAACGGGCGTTCGAGCACATGCACCGCCTCCTCCACCTGCAGGGTGTCCGAACAGCCACCCGCTCCATAGGTGATGAGCCCGACATCATAAGTACCCGGAACAGCGTAGGTATGCAGTGGGAAGTCGGTATTGCTGGTGTGTCCGTCCCCGAAGCTCCAGTGGGAACCCACCCCGTTCACCGATCCGTTGATGAAGGCGATGGGATAGCCAGCACAACCCGGCTCCGGCTCCGTGGTGAAGGCCGCAGCAGGCGTCGGGTATTGGATGAAGGTCTCCGTGGCACTGTCCGCGCAGCCATGTTGGTCCGTCACCGTCAGGATGATCGGGTAGCTCCCCGGCTCGGCATAGGTCACCTCGGGTTGGTTGAGCACGCTGGTGGTTCCATTGCCGAGGACCCAACTGTAGCCCACCGCTCCCGAGGAATTGTTGATGGTCTGAACGGTCGTCGTCGGTTCGCACGAACTGTACTGCGACAGCTCGAAGCCTGCCACCGGCAATGGGTATACGATGATCGAGGTGTAAGCGGTATCCCGGCAATCGTTCTGGGATTCCGCGACCAGACGCACCTGGTAGGTCCCGGGGTCCGTGTAGGTGTGGAACGGATCCATGTTCGCCGAGGTGTTGCCATCGCCGAAGTCCCATTGGGCGTAGTCGATCCCGGTGCTGGTGTTGTCGAAGGCCACCTCCAGTGGAACACAGCCCGTAATGGGACCCGCCACGAAGGAGGCTTGTGGCGCGGCGAGCACCGCCACCGCGTGTGTCGCGGTGGTCGTGCAGCCACTGCCCACCGCGGTTCCGGTGAGCGAGACGGGGAAGGTGCCACTTCCCGGGAACACATGTTCCGGATCGGAAAGGGTGGAGATCGTGCCATCGCCGAAGTCCCAGACCACACCGCTCACATCCGTCGCCGTTCCATCGAACTGGAAGGGAACGCCTGCACAGGCGCTCACCGGCTGGAAGGTGAAGTCGACCGAAGGGCCGGGGAAGACCGTGATATCCGTGGTCATCGAATCCGAGCCACAGCCGAAGGCAAAGAGTTCGATGGAGTAGGTCCCCGGCTCATCGTAGGTCCAGCTGAGGTCATGTGCACTGCTGATGTTCCCGTCACCGAGGTCCCAATAGAAGGCCGTATCGCCCACACTGAACTGGGTGAGCTCCACGGTCACCGGCGCACAACCCTGCACCGGGTCCGCATTGAAGAAGGCGTTCACCTGGTTCGGCAGGATGGTGATCTCCTGATAGGCCGTATCCGAACCGCAGATGTTGCCTGCAACGAGCATCACCGTTACCGCCAATGGGTCCTCATCCGTCACGTACACATGCGTCACCGTTGACCCCGCATCGTTGCTGATCGCGCCATCGCCGAACTGCCATTCGAAGAAGGAAGGTGCACCGTAGCTCGCATTGCCGAAGGGGACCGGAGCGCTTGAACAGTACATGTCCAAACTGGGACCGAACTCAGCGACGGGCATGGGCAGTACGGTCACCTCTCCATCCGCAACGACCAGGCCGCACGCGTTCGTTACGGTCAGGGTGATCGGGTAGCTGACGGAATCCGTGACCGCAGCCGGGAAGGTGAAGGGACCCGGTGCTTCATCCGCAGAACCGCCAAGACCGCCGAACTCCCACACGTAGGAAAGGCCCTCTCCGCTCGACGTGTTCGTGAAGTCCACCTCCAAGGGGCCGCATCCGAGTCCCGGGGTCAATTCGAAGGAGGCCTGTGGTCCCTCCCACACGTCGAGTGAACTGAACGCCGTGTCGCGACAACCCGCACCGGTGATGGCGATCAGCCGAATGGTGTAGGTCCCCGCCGCTGTGTAGGTATGCTGAGGTGCTGCGGAGAACGACGAGGTGCCATCGCCGAAGTCCCACTCGTAGTTCGCAGCGCCATTGCTGTTGTTATCGAACGCGAATGGCACGTTCACACAGGCCACCGGATCATGATCCATCACCGCCTCGGGTAGCGGGTTCACGGTCACCAGCGTGCTGGTGGTGTTACTACAGCTCGTAAGCGGATCGGTGTAGCTATAGCTCACCGTATTTCCACCAGGCATGGCCTGCAAGGGATCGAAGTTGCCCGCAGCGTCCACGCCTGTTCCGCTCCAGGATCCACCGGGCGGATCCGCTGTGAGCACCTGGGGTCCATCATCCAGGCAGATCGCGATCTCTGCTCCCGCATCCACCACGGGCAGGGCATGGACCACCACCGTCACCTGGTCCTGGATCAGGCAGGTGGCCGTGCCATGGGCGTAGGTCAAGGTGAAGGTGCCGGGATCACCCGTGTCGAACACACCGCCTGCGGAGACACCTGTACCCGACCAGGTACCACCCACCGGTGAGCCAACGAGTTGCAGGTCGCCACTGTTCACGCAAACCGCCGCGTCATTCCCCGCGAAAGCCGGTTCGGTGATCGGTACCACGGTAACGTTCACCTGGTCCGTTCCACTGCATCCAACCCCATCCACGAAGCTGTACGTGAGTACATCCGAACCCGCTCCCGCCGGGGTTATCGCACCTTGCGGCGTCACATTGAACGTATTCGCGCTCCACGTGCCTCCGCTGGGGGTTGCCGTCAGTTGGAACGGGATGGGCTGATCGCAGAGTTGAACATCACTTCCAGCGTCGACCACCGGCAAAGCGCTCACCGTCACTTGGATGTTGCTTGTGCTGGAGCATCCAGCTGGATCGGTGAACGCGTAGCTCAGGATATGCTGCCCTGCACCCGCGGCAGCTGGGTCGAAGGTGTAGGACGGCCCGGTCACGCCATTTCCGCTCCAGGTCCCTCCAGCCGGTGTGGCCGTCAACGCGACAGGCGCTGCATCGATGCACATGGCTGGAACGGACGTCAGGTTGAGCACCGGTGCCGGGAGCACCTCGATGTTCACCTGGTCCGAGGTCGCGCAGGTACCGGTCCCGTAGTAATACGTCGCTGTGAAGTCGCCTGCCGTGGATGGGGTGAACTGGCCGTTCGCGACCGCACCGCTCCACGTTCCTCCAGCGGGTGTGGCAGGCAGGTTCACGGTGGGACCGCCTTCGCACAGGGTCACATCATTCCCCGCATCGGCCACCACCACCAGGTCCTGCACCGTGACCACCATCTGGTCCGAGTTGGTGCAACCATTGCCATCCACATGGGTGTAGGTGAGCGTGACCGGACCAAGCTGGCCGGGTACCGGTGTGAACACCCCCGCGGCCGTGACATTCGGGCCACTCCACGTCCCAGGCGAAGGGAAACCGTTCAAGTTCACCGGGATCGCCTGGTCGCATTCGATCCGGTCCGCACCAGCATTCACGTTGGTGATGGGGAACACGGTGACCGGTACGGTGGCGCTTCCCGGACAGCCGCCCGTGCTTCCCGTCACGGTGTACGTGGTGCTGATCGCCGGGCTGGTGTTGAAGAGCGGACCGGTCCCTACGAGCGTGTTCCCGATGTACCACTGGTAATTCCCTGCTCCGCTCACCGTGAAGCTTGCCGATGCACCGTTGCAGATCGCAGCACTTGCCGGTGTCACCGTGAGCGCCGGCGCAGGGATCACCTGCACATCCACCGTTGCCGAGGGACCTGCACAACCGTTGGTGATCGCCACCACGTTGTAGGTACCCGCGCTGGCCGCCGTGACGCCTTGGATGGTCACCGCGGGCTGGTCCGACGAGAAGCCGTTCGGGCCCGTCCATTGGTAGGTGAGGCCAGGGATGGCATTGGCGGACAGCGACAGGATCTGGCCGGCACATACCGGACTGTTCGACGCGATCACCGGCGCAGCAGGTACCGTTCCTACCGCAAGGGTCGTCACATCCGTCGCGGAACCGCACGCGTTCGTCACGGTGAGCGCGATGGACGAGCTCGTGGCAGCACTGAAACAAATGGATGGAGGAACCAGCGTATTCGCCGTGTTCGGCGTGCCACCACTGAAGGTCCAGGCATAGGTGTTGATCGGCGCCCCGCAATCCTGCACCACCGCGCTCGGGTCCACGCAATCTCCGGCGCAGGTGCCTGTCCCAAGTGCGGCAACATCGACCTGTGGTGGTGCGTGGGCCGTCACCACCTCGGTCTGCTGGAAGGTGCCGCAGCTGTTCGTGGCCTGCAAGCGCACGGAGTAGGTTCCCGCCTGCGTGAATTGGAACTGCGGTTCCACGGATGTGGCATTCGTACCACCGGTATAATTCCATGCCGGTCCACTTCCGCAGGCACCTCCGGACGTGTTCACCGACCAATCGAAGGTGGTGAGACAGCTGTTCGGGCTCACGCTCGTATTGTCCACCACCCCTGTGAAGGGCGCACATCCCATGACCGGGCTTACCGTGAATGATGGCTGCGGCGGTCCTTCGATGCACACGCAATGCTCCACCTCGTCAGTCCCGCAGAGATTGTTGCCCACGTTCAGGGTGATGCAATAGGTACCCGGTAGCGTGAACTGTACGCCGATGCTGTTCGATCCATTCGTCCATTGGTTGGGCTGCGTGCTACCGTTCAGTGCCCCCAGCCCCGTAGCGTTCCAGCCCATCGCTGGAGAGATCGTCCATACGCGTGTAGGTTGGTTGCACGACGGACCACCCACACCGGAGCTCGTGTTGGTGAAGGTCACCGAACTGTTCGCGCAGGCCGTATCCGAGGACATCGTGAAGGAGGCCTGAGGCTGGTCGGTGATGTAGATGGGGCCAGCTGTTGCGAAGGAGGTGATCGGACAGGGCGTGATCGCGTCCACCCGGAAGATGTACGGCGCCCCCGGGCAGTTGGTGTTCGGATAGCCGTAGGAAACGCTGGCTGGCGGCGGATGCGTGAAGGAAGTCCCGTTGCCATCGCCGTAATCCACTTCGTAGATCGTTCCCGGGGAATTGCCCGAGGTGTTGTTCAACGGGAACACCAGTTCGGTGCCTGAGCACACCACCGTATTCCCCGGGTTGCTGGTACCGACCGAAGGATTGCTTCCGAGGAAGACGGAGTAGCTGGCTGTGTGGGAACAGGCGCCCGGCCCCGAGATCGTGTAGTTGATCGTGTGCAGCCCGATGGGATAGTCATGGTTCTGGGACCAACCTCCGGCAGGTGGCGCATAGGGGGAAGGCGGCGTACCCCAATCCACCGAATAGCTGGCCCCTGCTTGTGCCGTGCTCGCATCAGCGAATTGGAAGGGATAGGTTCCAAGGCCGGTACCACAGAGGGCGAAGCTGCTCCCATCGGGCGCCGTGTACAGGTCCGGGTTGCCATCGGGGCTCGTCAACGACGCGCGGGGTGTCACGTTCACCGTCACGGCGATGACGTCGGTGGCCACACAACCATTGGCATCGGTCACCGTGAGCGTCAGGTTCACGGACAAGGCGCTGTTCACCGGAACCGGCTGCAGGAAGGTGGCGTTCGCGCTGTTCGCGTTGGTGAGGTTGGAGGAGCCGGACCAACTGTAGCTCAGTGGAGCAGCGCCTGTTCCAGCTCCGTTCAAAGTGAGCGGCTGTCCGCCACAGACCGTGGCCGTTGCAGGCCCGGCATCAGCGGTGCATTGCCCGAACATCGGAGCAACAGCTCCCGTTCCGAACGCGGCGACGACTATGAACAGCCTTCTCAGCTCCAATACGAATGGTCCAGTGAACGAAAGTACCGGCCTCGCAAGCGGGGAGAGCGGGTCCGAGGGCTTGGATACCAACGGGTTCGTTGTGAAGAAGACGGGGCAGCGACACTGATCGTTGCCTCACGCTCCTTCCCCGAAAGCCACCGTTCCTCGCTGATCGAACGCATTCCGGGCCTTGCGTGTACAACAACAAGCGGGCCGACCGTTCCACCACAAACCACCGATGTCATGATCACTCTGCTTGCCATCCTCGCGATCCTCTCCATCACCATCCTGCTGGCCGCGGAGTCCGGCTGGAACAACGTGCTGTCCGCACAGCGCAACGAGCTCGTCTTCCTTGACCGCAACAAGGACTACGGGGCCTACCCGATGCGGCGGGAACACCATCGCACCGTGTTGCTCGCCTTCCTCATCGCTCTGGGCTTCCTCGGCGGTGCGGTTGCACTGCCCCACCTGTTCCCCGGGGAAGTGGCTGCTCCCCCCCTTATTCCCATGGTCACCATTGATGACGAGATGCTCAAGGTGGTGGATGTTGCTCTTGCTCGCAAGGCCGACCCGGCGCCTACCCCGCCTGCACCCAAGCCTGCTGGTGGCGGAGCCAAGGGTATCGGACCGATCGTGGCGGTCGACTCCATCCCGCAGCACGCGGTGGACACCGTACCCTCAACACCTGATCCCGATCCAGGCCCCGGGAAAGGTGGCGACCCGGACCCCGACCCTGCACCCGATGCCGGTGGTGGAAGCGGTACGAGCGGTGGGACCGACTTCGGTGTGAAGGACGGCTGGGAGTTGGAAGCGATGCCTGAATATCCTGGCGGAGACCCTGCCTTGTACAAGTACCTGAAGAACGAGGTGCACTATCCGGACATCGATATCACCGCACGGCGCGAAGGGCGTGTCACCGTGGGCTTCATCATCCGCTCCGATGGGTCGGTCTCCGACGTCCGCATCCTTCAAGGCGTGAGCCCGACCATGGATGCCGAGGCGCTGCGCGTGGTGCGCAAGATGATCAAGTGGAAGCCCGGCCGCTTCAACAAGCGCGAAGTGGACGTGCGCTACGCCCTGCCCATCGTGTTCAAGTTGAGGAACTGACAGGCCTCACGCGCAACAAGGCATCGTTCACGGCCCTGGCCACTTCTCCTGCCTTGTTGAAGACCATGAAGTGCGTTCCGCCGCTGATGACCACGGGTTCCTTGATCGATCCGATGGGCATCAACCGATCCTTGTCGCCATGGATATGCACGAGCTGATCCACCCGTCGTTCGGGTCCGGACCAGGTGAGGCAGGCGTTGATCTGCGTCTTCAGGTCCTCCACCGGACAGGACTTCACCAAGGCGTCGAAGAGCGTGGCGTCCTCGGGTCGGGTAACGCCCATCTCCCAACGGACCACTGGCAGGCTCCGGTCGATCACGGCACGTGAGAGCACGCGCTCCGGGTGTGTGCCCCGCAAGAGGCGGATGGACCATGGCATCTCGTCCGGGCCTTTCCAACTGGATATGAGGATGACCAGCGCTGGACCAGTGATCGCGGCAAGTTCCTGAGCCACCATCCCACCCATGCTCACCCCCACGAGGACATGCGGTCTTGTCGTATCGATCCGGAGAGCCTGTGCAGCGGCATAGTCCTTCAGCGTGGAGCCGCGCGGCAGAGCTGGATGATCCAGGTGATGGACCGATACGTCGTCGAGCTTCAGGCGTGCGAACAGCCGGTGATCGGCGCCCAGTCCGGGTATCAGATAAGCGTCCACTAGCTGACCGGCACCGTTCGGACGAAAGCGAGCGCCTCCTCCATCAGGTCATGCATCACCGTATCCACCTTCACGAAGGGCACCCGTTCACGGAAGGCGGCGATGAAGGACTCCAGCCTTGCAGAGCTTCTGTCCGGGCGCCGGAACTCGAGCGCCTGGGCGGCCGTGAACAGTTCGATGGCCAGCACCCGCTCCACGTCGTGCACCACCTGCCAGGTCTTGATGGCCGCGGCCGCTCCCATGCTCACATGGTCCTCCTGCCCGTTGCTGCTGTCGATGGTGTCCACACTGTTCGGCATCGCGCGTTGCTTGTTGGCGCTCACGAGCGAAGCCGACGTGTACTGCGGGATCATGAAGCCGCTGTTCAGGCCGGGTTCGGCCACCAGGAAGGCCGGAAGCCCTCGTTGGCCGCTGATCAACTTGTAGGTACGGCGTTCGCTGATGCTACCCAACTCGGCCACCGCGATCGCCAGGAAGTCCAAGGCCAGGGCCAACGGCTGCCCATGGAAGTTGCCTGCGCTGATGATGAGGTCCTCGTCATCGAACACGGTCGGATTGTCGGTCACCGCTTCCAGCTCACGTCCCACCACGCGCTCTACATAGGCGATGGCATCGCGGGAGGCGCCATGCACCTGCGGGATGCAACGGAAGGAATACGGGTCCTGCACATGGGCCTTCGCCCGCTTGATGAGCGCGCTGCCCCGCAACAGCTCCCGGAAATGGCCCGCCACCACCGCCTGTCCGGGGTGGGGACGCACAGCATGCACCGAGGCATGGAAGGGTTCGAGGCGGCCATCGAAGGCATCGAGTGACACCGCACCGATCACGTCGGCCAATTGCGCCAGGCGCGTGGCCTTCTGCACGAGTAATGCGGCATAGGCGTTCATGAACTGGGTCCCGTTCAACAACGCCAACCCTTCCTTGGGCCCCAGTTCGAGCGGCTTCCAACCCAGCTTCTTCAGCGCCAGTGCGCTCTTCAACCGCTTCCCGCCCATCGTCACCTCCCCGAGGCCGAGCAAGGGCAGGCTCAAATGAGCCAACGGTGCCAGGTCTCCGGATGCGCCCAGGGATCCCCGTTCGTACACGACCGGCAGCATATCCGCATTGTACATGTCGATGAAGCGTTGCACGGTGGCAGGCGCAACCGCACTGTGCCCGAAGGCCATGTTCTGGACCTTCAGTACCAGCATGGCGCGAACCACTTCGGCTGGCACAGGCTCACCACTCCCACAGGCATGGCTCATGACAAGGTTGCGCTGCAACTGCACGAGGTCCTTGCGCGCGATGGACTTGTCGTACAACGAACCGAAGCCCGTGTTCACCCCGTAGATGGGCGCCTCACTCCGCTTGAGCCTATCCTTCAGGTAGCGATGGGCACGTTCCACCGCCTTCACCGCATCGGGTGCCAGCGCCAGCTTCAACTTACCGTCAAGCGCATCGGTGAAGGTCTCCAGGTCCATGCCCATGGTGGTGATCACGGCCACCTGGTCGATCCTCTTCCCCGCTCGGGACTTCTTCTTCGCCATGCTCTTGAGTTCGTTGAATGGCCCAAAGATGCGGTCGTTGGTCCATTCACGGCCCATCATGCTGCACATTCCATCGGTCCCGGAACGAACCGCACGTACCTTTCGCCGGCTGGTCGTCCCAAGTGCATGTCCTTGGTACGGAACTTTGCGCCCTCGATAAACCTGACACATGTTCAACCATTCCACACTACCTCTTTCGATCCTTCTGGCATCCATGACCACCATCGCGAACGCGCAGTCCGCGAAACCAGGAATGGAGGGCCGACCGGATGCGGTGCACGCGCTTCGCGGATCCGCCCCCGTCAACGATGAATGCGCCAACGCCATCCCGCTCACCGTCGGGGCCACCTGCGTCATGACCGCTGGTGACAGCGAAGGTGCGACCGAGTCGTTGCCGGCATCGGAGAACTGCGGCCTCTACACTTCTCCCGATGCCTTCGATGTCTGGTATTCGTTCGAGGCGGGTAGCGACTTCTCCCGGGTGGATGTCCTTGGGAACGGTGACTATGACGTGGTCGTTGAGGTCTTCGCCGGTGGTTGCGCGGATCCTACGCCACTGGGTTGCAGCGACCTCAACTTCCCTGACCCCGGCTCCGGGATCCTTGACCTGACCGAAACACTCACTGTCCCGACGACAGTTGGGAGCACCTACCTGGTCCGTGTGTACTACTATTCCGTGCCTGTTCCGGAGAACCTGACCTTCGCGATCTGTGTGACGGATGGCGTGGCGCCGCCCGCAAATGACGATTGCGCCAACGCGGTGCCGCAGGCATTGACCGTGGGAGGCTCCATCGAATTCGCCGGCAACAATGATGGGGCGACCCTGGACAGCGACTTCGGCCTCGTGGCCGTGTGGCATGCCTTCACGGTGACCGAGTGCGCCGATGTGACCCTGAACTACTGCGTGGAAGGATCCGAGTTCAGTGAGTTCGCCAATGCGATAGCGATGGATTGCGCCGGCTTCGCGGACCCGATCCTTGGCGTTATCGATGCCTGCACCGTCACCTTCGCGCAACTCGCGCCCGGCACCTACGTGGTGCTCGTTCCTGGGGCAGCACCGATAGCACCGGCCGGGGAATACACCATCGGTGTGAGCGCCACGGAGTGTGATACGTACTGCGCAGCAGGCTCCGAGGGCTGCGATGAGTTCACGACCAATGTGCTCTTCGGTAGCATCGACAACGATTCGGATTGCGGACCGACCTACCAGGACTTCACGGACGTGAGCACGAGCGTGGATCGCGGCACCGCCGTGAGCATCGTGGTGACGAACAACCCGGACGCCTTCTACGATGGCGACCAATGTGCGGTGTGGATCGACTGGAACCAGGACGGTGACTTCGAGGACGAGGGCGAGATGACCGAACTCACGACCGCGGACGAAGCCGCGACCTTCTCGGGCATGATCAATGTGCCGGAGACCGCCACGCTGGGTTCCACGCGGATGCGTGTGCGCATGATGTACACGGGCGACCTGCTCCCCTGTGGCATCGCGACCTACGGTGACGTGGAGGACTACACCGTGGTGGTGACGGAAGGCACAGCGGTCAACGAAGAGGTGGCGAGCGATTGGAGCATCTTCCCGAACCCGACCAACGGCGACATCAGCATCCAGGGCACGCAGCTGGAAGGGCGTGGCATCGTGGCGATCATGGATATGACCGG
>JAGQVR010000248.1 GCA_020437875.1 Flavobacteriales bacterium | reverse complement strand
AGGCGAATTATGACGTACTGACCGTTTACAATGGTTCGACGGTGGGAGCACCATCACTTGGGAGCTTTTCTGGAACGGGCGGGATCGGGCCGTTCACATCGACCGACCCCAGTGGCTGCCTGACCGTGGGTTTCACGTCAGATGGTTCCATCACCTACCCGGGCTGGACGGCTGCCGTATCCTGTGCGCCACCTGTACCTCCTCCATCAGGGGATTGCGTGTACGTGCTGAACCTCGATGATAGTTTTGGGGATGGTTGGGGATCCTCCAACGTGGGCGTGCGGATCAACGGTGGGCCTTGGACCTACTACACCGTTGGTGCTTGGAGCAACCAGGTGCTCATCGGCATGATGATAGGTGACTTCATCGAGCTATCCTACAATGCATCCGGGCCCTTTCAAGGGGAGAACACCTACAGCCTGGGGATCCTGGGTGGTGGCACCTACTTCAACGCCGGACCGAACCCTGCTGCAGGACCCTCCTTTGGTCAATTGGTCGATTGTATCCCTCCCCCGGCCGCACCGCAGGATTGCGTGGGCGGAACCACCATCTGCAATGGCCAGTCGTTCAATAACAATAGCAACAACACTGGAAGCGTCGTTGACCTGAACGCCTCGAATCGAGGCTGCCTGTCGTCCGGCGAACGCCAGGGGACCTGGTACTATTTCTCGCCCAGTGCGTCCGGCACCATCGGTTTCACCATCGCCCCGGTCGTGACCACCGATTATGACTTCGCCGTCTGGGGTCCGATGTCGACCGTGACCTGCCCACCGGTCGGTCCACCCTTGCGCTGTTCCTATGCGGCACCCACCGGCCCTACCGGACTGGGCAATGGCGCTACCGATACGAGCGAAGGTGCGGGTGGTGATCGCTGGGTGAGCCCCATCAATGTGGTCGCCGGCGAGATCTACATCCTTTACGTGGACAACTTCTCCTCGAACGGACAGGCCTTCGACCTCACCTGGAACCTCACGAACGGTGCCTCGCTCGATTGCAGCGTACTTCCGGTCTCCTTCCTCAACGTCAGCGCCAACCAGCAGCAGGAACAGGTCGAAGTGCTTTGGACCACCCAGAGCGAGGAGGCCAGTGACCACTTCATGATCCAACGTTCGGATGACGGACGGAGCTTCCGGCCGATCGGCTCCGTGGACGCGGCGACCATGAGCTCCTCGGCCATCGATTACCGCTTCGTGGACCGCGACCCGAAGAACGGCCCGAACCATTACCGGATCATCCGCGTGGATGAGGATGGCAGCACCCAGGTCTCGAACAGCGTCGTGGTGCACTACAGGGCACCCGGCGATCGGTTGATCGTCGTGCCCAACCCTGCACATGACCGGATCTTCCTCTCCTTCGCTCCGGTGAAGGAGGAGGTCCGCCTGCAGCTCATTGATGCCACCGGTCGTCTCCTGCGGACCTGGATGGAGGGGATCATCACCGGGCCGCTCACCGTCCCCATCGATGAGCTCGAGAGTGGCGCCTACACGATCCTGGTCGGCACATCCTCCGGGGAGCATCTGGGCCACGCGGCCTTCGTGAAGGAATAAGTGGTCGTGGGCCTTTCCCACCTGAGGGACCAGCAGCCGCGACGCGTTCGTCAACTACGACCCGGTCCCAATGGCACAATGATCACGCTCCGTGCGCAACCGACCTTGCAACCACGGGTGCAGCATCGGGCCGACCACCAGGCCCGCACCCATGATCCGGCACGCCATGTCGGGCCTGCCATGCGTCCGGAAGGCCCAGGCCATCAGGAGCCAGGTCTCCTGCTTCGTCCTGTCGAGGTGGAGTGATCCGACCAGATCCGCGAAGGCACCGCGTGTGTCACCCTGTTGGATCCGGCAGGCCGCACGGATGTTCCAGATATCAAGTGACGTGCTGTCCGATCGCAGCGCTTGGGTGGCATTGCCCTCGACGTCCGCGCACATGCCCATGCCCAGTTGGGCGAACAGCATGTTCGGCACCAGCGTTCGTCCGCCGGCACCGGCTTGGAACACCACGAGCAGGTCCTGCATCGCCAGTTCATAGTGCTCGTGCTTCAGGTGGAACATCCCACGGTCGTAGCGCGGCTTGTGATCACGAGCGCCTGCTCGAGCCACCGCCCGATCGAAGTCCGCCAATGCGGCCGCGGTATCCCCCGCCCTGTCGTAGGATATCGCCCGGTCGAGGTATCCGACGTGCCCCATGGGGTCGCCGGCGATCATGTCCGTACGCACCGCGATTGGCGTGGACCACACCGGGATCCTTTCACTCGTGGTCCTGGCCAGCCAGCCTGTGAACGAACAGCCGATGGCAAGGGTGACTGGAATGGTCCGCTTCGGCGCCAGTTGATCAGCGAGCCAAAGCACGGCCCATGAGAGCACCAGTGCGATCCCGATACCGGCCATGTACGTGTACCTGTCCGCTCGTATGGCGGCTCCGACCGGCAACCACTGCAATACGGGGAGCAGGCCGAGAACGAAGAACCACAGACCGAACTTCACGGGACCGATCCCCAGGTCACGATCGCGCCAGGTGCGCCACCCGATCCACAGCAATGCGGCAAGCGTCACCAGGCCCACCGGCACATACCAGCCGGGCAGTGACCCGTTCGTGATGGGATAGACATACCTCGCACAGAGCTTCATCGGCGCGATCGTGCTCACCGCATAGGCGACGATGTTGGCCGGCCCGAGCAGGAAGCGCTCCAGCACCGTGATCGATCCACCGGAAACCGCGATCTCAGCCGATTGCGCACGAAGTGTCACCAGACCGATGGTCAGGGCGATCAGCACGAACGGGATCTTGTCAAGTAGCATCGCCCGAAGGCTTCGTTGATCCGCTGCGTACAGATCGACCAGGAGCAGGATCGGCACCAGGCTCACCGCCATGCCTTTCGAAAGTCCCGCAAGGGCGAAGGCCAGTGCGCTGGCCAGATAGGCCCATCGATCACCCTTGCGCTTCCAACGGTGATAGGCCAGCAGCATCAACAGCCCGAAGAACAACATCAGTAGGTCCTTCCTGGCGCTCAGCCAGGCCACGCTCTCCACACGCAGTGGGTGCACCGCCCAGATCACCACCGCCAGCGCCGTCATCATGCGGTCGCCTGTGAGCCTGCGCAGAAAGGCGGCCACCAGGACGATGTTGAGGAGATGAAGGAACAGGTTGGTCCTGTGCATCGCTCCAGCGTCCTTCCCGAAGAGCGCCACCTCCAGGCTATACGAGAGCATGGTGACCGGATGGTAGTTCGCCGCCACCTCGCGGCTGAACTCCGTGCGCACCGCCTCCCAGGAAAGAGGGATCAGCTGCTCATTCTCCGTGATGTATTGCGGATCATCCCAGTTGGTGAAGGGATAGTCCAGTGTGCGCCAGTACAGCAGGCCGGTCACCAGCACGGCGAAGACGATCGCCCATTGGAAGCTCGTCCTCCTGAGGAATGAGATGGCCTGCATCTGAGCCGATCCTGTTCTCACCCTATCGGCTTGAACGGTGAGCGAAAGCTAACCCATACCCCGTTCCGGGATGGACCTGTCCGGGCCGGAGCGAAATGATCACGGAGGCGGGCTCGACGTTGGTGCCTATGGCCCCGGGGCGGGATGGGCCGGAATGAGAACGGCCCCTGCCAGAGGCAGGGGCCGTTCCCTATCGTCGTCGTAACGCCTTACGGCTGGATCACCAGTCGCTCGGTGTAGGTCTTGTCACCCGCGGTGATGTTGACCAGGTACATGCCGCCGGCCAGATCGCCGTTCAGTTCGAGGTTCGTCTTCACGAAGCCGTCCTGTACCGCGATGGTGCGTGCTGCCACGCGCTTGCCAGCGAGGTCGTAGATGTCCACGCTCACGGTGTTCACCCCTTCCTCCACGCTGCTCAGGCTCACGAAGAGCTGGTCGCCGCGGTTCGGGTTCGGGTACATCGAGAACTCGGCATCACCCTGGGCGGCCAGGCTGCTGCTGCCACCTTCAACAC
>JAGQVR010000247.1 GCA_020437875.1 Flavobacteriales bacterium | reverse complement strand
CGGGTATCATTGGTGCGTGCGTGGATCCGCTACTGTTCGAGCCGCCACTCGAGATCGGCGATGACCTCATTGAAATCAACGCCGGTGCCGGCGAACTTCCCGGGAAGCACACGGAATACCTCCGTACCCCATCGCTTCAGGTTCCGGAGGTTCTCCTTGGTGGTGTAGTTGTGCGCTGGAATGCGGTCCACCCAGCGCTGCATGGCCGAGCGCGCGGGTCGGGCGAAGCGCGCTTGTTCGGCTGGCGTGAGCGTGGCGCTCATCAGGAAGGTGATGGCAGGTTCCACATACCCGCTGTCCAATTCACCCGAAAGGCGCTCCAGGAACCGTGGGTGCGAGCGCAGGCGCGCGATGGCAGCCTCACGCACGTCGTCGGGCGCATCCTGGCTCGTGCGCCAGAGCAGACTTTGGAAGTCGGTCTCCGGATCCATGCGGGCGATCTCGGCGCGCATTTCCGCGGACGATGGGCCGGGGTTAAGGATCCGATAGGTGATGCCGACCACACCGTCAACACCCGTTGTCATGATCCGATAGCCCAAGAAGGCCACGCAAGCCACAAGGCTCAACGCCGCGAACACGGCCCACGACCGATGCAACCACGGTACGAAGCTGCCCTGCACCAGCTTCGGGTTGAGACTCACGACCACGAGCGCTACCGTTGAAAGGGTGACGAGGTGGAGCACCGGGCTGTACAGGCCGCGCGGCGTGAACCCGGGCCGGATGTACAACGCGATGAAGACGAACGAGACCGCTGCCAGCGCCAGGGCCGCTGCTACGGTGAGGGCATACAGCAGGGGGCGGTTCGGTCGTATCCAGTCGAAGCCGCCGCTGGCGGTCACGCAGAGCAGGGCGACCATCAACAGCAACCACAGGGGTACCAGATGGTACAGCGCCGGTGCGACCCACTGATCATTGCTCACCTCCCGGCGCGCCCACTCCGCCAGGAAGCGTTGCAGCGGGACCAGGAACACGAGGGTGGCGAGACCGGCGCAAACGTTGCCGATGATCTGTTGCGTTACGGAAGGGCTCATGGTGGTTGAGCAAAGATCGGCTCGATCGCTCTTGACCCGCGACCACCTCGGTCCATCAAATGGCCACGGCTCCCAGCCCACGGGGACCTTGAACCGCGGCGGGAGCTACCGGCTTCGGGGACCCGCCTCTTCCAGCCGATGGATCACGGGCCGAATTGCGCCTATTGACCAGCCACCTCTGGCAGCAAAGCCACGAATCCCTTGGCCTCCGGCCACCACTAGCCCAGCCGCTGACCATTGAACCCTGGCCTAAGCCACCTGTTCAGCTTATTATCCATTGGCCGGATTTCTCTTCGTCCCCGCAAGGCGATCACCCGATCCTTGGCCTCATGTTGTGCTAGCCCCATCCAACGGGGCATGCATCCACAAGGCAACTCGCTTTCCCGGCTTCCGGCTCAGTCCTGATTCAGATAGCCAAAGACCTTTTCGTATTCGCCCTTCCGCTCGGCATCGCGCAGGGGTTTCACACGCTCCACCAGCACCTCTCCATGCGGCGGCTCCGGCACGGCGAGCAAATGCATCACCTCGGCGATGTAGTCGGCCAAGGGCATGGCATGCGGGTCGGTGGCCTGATGCGCGCCGGTGAGTTCCGTTTGCACATAGGGCGGGGCGAGCTCCAGCACCTGCACGCTGGTGCCGCGCAATTGCTGGCGCAAGCTCTGCAGCCAGGAGTGTAGAAAGGCCTTACTGCCGCAATAGGCCGGGTATTGCGCGAGCGGCACGAAGGCCAGGCCGCTGGTGGTGGCCATGATGGTGGCGGCGGGCTGCTCCATCAAGCTGGGCAGCAGTGCGGCGGTGAGTTGCAGCACACTCGTGATGTTCGTCCGGATGGTGCGCTCGGCTATGGCCATGGCATCGCTGCCGTTGGCATGGTCCTCCGCCACCATGATGCCGGCATTGTTCACCAGCACATTCAACGCGGGGAAGTCGTTGCGGATGCGCGCGGCGAAAGCAGTGATCGCCTTGGCATCGGTCAGGTCCACCTGGATGCCATGCATGCCCGGGTGCGCAGCTGTGATGCGGTCCAGTTCGGCCTGCCGCCGACCGGCGATGATGACCGTGTTGCCGCGTTGATGGAATTGCTCGGCGAGCGCCTGGCCGATGCCGCTGGTGCCGCCGGTGATGAGGATGGTATTGCCTGTGAGTTTCATGATCACATGTTCGCTGGACCGTGATCGGCCGGTCCGATAGCCGCTGCGGGACCTTCCCGCGGATGCTGTACAGGACGCGCGTGTTCGGCGTCGTACACTGTTAGCGGCTGCGAACGTACCGGGAGCCTCCTGGCACCGGCTTGCGTGAATCGATCCGTTCCTTGCACGGACCGCACAGGACCCTCAGGCGCGGTAGGCCGAGGGAGAAACGGAGGTGTGTTTCTTGAAGAAGTTGCTGAAGTGCGAGACCTCCTGGAACCCGAGCGCGTGCGCGATCTCCGAGATGTTCCAATCGCTCCGCTTCAGCAGGATTCGTGCCTCCTGCAACACACGCGCACTGATATGCTCGCTGGTGCTGCGGCCTGTCGTCTCGTTCAGCACCTTGTTCAGGTGGTTCACCTGTATGGCCAGCCGACCGGCGTACTCAGCGGGCGTGCGCAAGCTCAAAGGCTGGTGGCGGTCCTCGATGGGGAACTGGCGGTCGAGCAGCTCGTGGAACAGGGTGGTCACACGGTCGGCGGCGCTGTGCACCACCGGCGTGGCCGCCAGGGGATGCAGTTTCTGCCCCCAATGCACCAGCTCCATCACGTGGTTGCGCAGCAGGTCCTCCTTGTATGCGTAGTCCGAGCCCTGCTCCCGGTGCATCTTCTCAAAAATGGCACGGACCTCCGCCGCTTCCGCTTCGGACACCTGCAGTACGGGGAAGGCACCGGGTTGTAGAAAGGGCAGACTGTCCGGGGTGATGCCGCGGCCGTTCTGGAAGAGGAACTCGTGAGTGAAGATGCAGAAGTGCCCCGCCTGCGCGCCGCCCTGCTGCGTGTAGCGGTAAGGCACCTTCGGCGTGGCGAAGAGCAGCGCGCGGTCCTCAACGTCGATCACCTTGTCAGCGTACTCCACCCGGTTGCGGCCCATGATCAAACTGACCTTGTAATAGGCCCGCCGGTCGTAGGTCATCGGTGGCTTGTCCTGCTTGGCAGCAGCCAGCACGGCCGCATCGTACACTTGGAACTGCGGGAGGTCAGCACCCATGGCCGATCCGTTGGTCGGCGGCAGTACATGCTCGTAGAACGCGTCGATCGAGAGAGCCTTCATTCTGCAAAGGTGGGGGATTTATGATCCGACCCTGCACCTTGAAGCGCCGACCGCTCAACTTGCGCACCAGTTGTGATCAGCGCCATCCAACAAAAGGAACGCCCTTCGAACGACCTGGTTGGAGGGATCGAGCAAGGGTCGGCCTTGCTGGCTCCGCCAGCATTATGGCTGAATGTCTAGACCGCGAACGGAAGAGGCTTCCCTACTTGCTTCGCGAGGTCTTCACGATCCGGGAAGCCTGCACTTTCTCACCCGCACGCACGAGGATGGTGTACTCCCCATCGGCCAGGTCGTTCAGCAACAAGGTGGGATCGGACGATCCGAGCGCCGCGCTCTTCACAAGACGCATGCTGCTGTCGTAAACCCCTACCGCTAGTGAACGCGCTTCGGGATCGAAGATCGTGATCGGTCCTTCGGTCGGGTTCGGGTAGAAGGACCAGTCACTGGCATCCATCCGCACCGCCACAACGGGACTGATGTCGGCGGTGCCGTCGGTATCCGTCTGGATCAACCGGTAGTAGCTGAGGCCCGCATAGGGATGCGGATCCTGCTTGTCGTAGAAGAGGGTGTGTTGCGAGTAGCCTGCACCGGGGATATGCGCGAGATCCTCGAAATCGATGCCATTCCGGCTTCGCTGTACGGTGAAGTGGTCATTGTCGAACTCGGAGGCCGTAGCC
>JAGQVR010000246.1 GCA_020437875.1 Flavobacteriales bacterium | reverse complement strand
TTCCGCTATTCGGTCCGTTGGAGCGGGACATCCGATTGAAGCTGATAAGCAGCTGCAGCTTTCCAGGTGGCTTGGTCCAAAGCGAGTTCGCTCGGCGGGAAGGCTGAAGGACGTCGTAGCGCGGAACCCGCTGGTTCAGCTGGTCATCTTTTCGAAGCAACGGCTGCTCTCCACGCCGATGTATTGTCCATAGTTCGGGATGGCCTCATAACCACGCTTTCGATACAAGCCGAGGGCCTCTGGTTGTTGCACTCCGGTCTCGAGCACACATCGAGTATGGCCTTCTTCCTTCGCCCACAGTTCCAGTTCGAGCAACACACGCGAAGCCACGCCCCGCTTCCGGTGTGTCGGCACGGTGTACATGCGTTTGATCTCCACAGCGTCTTCCTCGAAGGCCTTGAAGGCACCGCATCCCACCGGGTCCTGCTCATCGAAGACCACCACGGCATGTCGGATATGCTCGATGCCATTGAACTGCGCGAAGAAGTCGTTCGCATCGCCATTGCGCACGGCAAGGTCCCGGTCCAGCATGGCCACCAGATGCCGAAAGGCAGGATCGTCAGAGGTGACCCGCCTGGCAGTAAGCTTTGTGGTGGAGGTCGGCACGGTCCGAAGGTAGACGACGCTATGTCACGCAGATGGTACCGTTCGTCAAGTAGGCCGGTGTGCGGGCATCCGGATCACCGCCATCCTGGTCTTATCATTACGTAGCTAATTCGCCATGCGCCACCACCTCTCCTCACTCCTTTCAGCATCCTTGCTGTCGATCCTCGCCACGGCGCAGGAGCCTGCTTGCATGTGGGCTACGAGCGCGAGCTTCGATCAGAGCGCCAGCATCTTCACGCAATACCCCGAGTACATCATCGATGCCGATCCGGTCGACGGTGCGGTGCTCTTCGGGATGTCGGTGTGGGTGAAGAACTACAGTTCCGACAGTTATGGACGCCTCCAGCTTATTCAGTACGGCAGTGATGGCACGGTCGGCTGGCAACGCGAATGGTCGGGGTCAGGAACCGTGTCCGGACTGCGCTACAGGGCGGACGGCATGCTTGTGGCGATGGGCGAGTACCTCGATTCCCTGCGTGTGGATGACGATCATCTGTTCTCGACCTCCGACAACTTCCCCCACGCCTTCATCGTGGCGATGGATGCGGATGGCATGACGCAATGGGCTATCGACCTGAACGAGCAGTTCACCCAGGCACGCAGGCCACGGGCACCGGTCTTCACAGCGGAGGGCGACCTTGTCTTCGGGCTACGCTCCGGTACGAGCCGCATCGTGCGGATGGACATGGATGGCAACGTGCTCGGCAGCATCACGCAGAGTCCGACGGAGCTGCACGGCATCGATGTGGATGCGGAAGGGAACCTCTATGTGACCGGCAGCTGTGCGTCGTCGGCTGGTGCGACCTTCAATGGCACCACCTATGTACCCGGTGTGAGCGGCAATGGCTACAACCGCTACCTGGTGCGATACCGTCCGGATGGAACACCGGCTTGGGCGCGCTTCAGCGGCGATGTCACCTGCACCACCTCGGAAGTGCGGCAGGACGGCGCGGGTGCGCTCTATTGGGCGGGTCTCCTGTTCGCCGAGGCGGACTTCGATACCTACCACATCGACGGTCCGACCAATGGTTCCACGCCGGACTTCCACCTGTGCAAGCTCGACACCGCAGGGAACTATCTGTGGGTGCGCGAAGGTCCCGACGGCAATGGCAACGGCGCCGGGCCAGGGCTCCAGCAATACCTCGCGCTCGGTGCTGATGGAACGATCCTCCTCGCGGGGACAGGCAAGGGCACGTTGGCGTGGGACGAGGGCATCACGGTACAGATCAACGGCGCCAGTGATCCCTTGTTGATGGGCTTCGATCCGGACGGCACCTTGCATTGGTGCATACACGGCGACAGCAACGACCAGTTCGACAAGGCGCACGGGCTCGGTGTGGGTGCCGATGGTTCCATCTACATCACCGGTGTCAGCCGGCAGACCATCGCCTTCGGCGAGCAGGTCATTCCCATCACCTCGAACATCAATACGCCCTTCGTAGTGCGTTACGGTTATCCGAGCACGAGCGTCGCCCCGGTGGACCGAGGGGAGGTCGTCATCCATCCCGTCCCAGCGACGGATCGATTGTTCGTCTCATCGGGCGGCTCGGTGCGCGTCATGGCCTGCATGGATGCGCTCGGTCGATCGGTGGAGGTGCGCTTGTTGAACGGATCGATCGACATCAGTGCCTTGCAGCCGGGTACCTACATGCTCACGTTGGAGGAACGAGGTGCTCGGCGTTCGGTACACCGCTTCGTGAAGCACTAGGCGTTCCACCGTGACCGCGTTCGGATCGAATTGCGGGCTTCGGAAAGGACGGCCGTCCTACCTTGGCCGGAGTCGTAATGAGACCGAACGTACCCCCGACGGTGAAGAAGCTCCTTCTGGGGAAGAACACGGCCCGAGGGCAGGAGTCGCACGACACATTGAAGACGCGCTGGGCGAACGTCCGCGCGATCTGGAACAACGACTTCGAGGAGGACGCAGGCTTGGAGAAGGTGGTGCGGTTGATCCTCGCCATCAGCCTTTTCCTCTTTCCAGGGGTCTATGTGCGCTGGTTGTTCTGGCGCAAAGGAGCCATCTACCAGGACCTGGCGATGGAGGCGTACATCCTGTTGAAGACCATGCTGCCGGCGGTCGTGTTGTACGAGGGTTGGTGGGATCACCCGGTCGTGTTCTGGAGCGTGATCTGGCTGACGACGGAGACGCTGCTCTACATCCCCACGCTCATCTTCGCCTCCGACGCGCTGCCCTCACCGCGCTCCTTCCGCCGCTCCAACATCCTCATCTTCCTCAACTACATCGAGGTGGTGCAGTCCTTCGCGATGGTGCACATGGCCGGCCAGTACATGAACCAGCCGATCGCGGAATGGACCGATGCGATCTACCTCAGCTTCATGATCACGAGCACCATCGGCTTCGGTGAGTACTATCCTGTTTCGGCGTTGGGCAAGCTTATTGTTTCGGTCCAGAGCATCTTCTACCTCAGCTATATCGCATTGTTCATCAGCTTCTTCAACATGGGTTCGAACCGGGGTGGATATTTCCAGCGGCAAAGGGAGAAGGACTGATCGCTGGACGCGGCACGGCGCCCGGCAGGAGCTGCTTCGACCTACTTCCCGCCCTTCACCAGCAGCCACACCGCCAGCGCCATCTCTCCGAAGATGCTCGGAATAGCAACGAGCATGAGGAAGACCTCGGCGTGGTCCGCGTAGTTCGGTAGGACGAAGTGGGCGCAGGTGTCCACGATGTACATGAGGCCCGCGATCGCGAGGAAGATGGCGATCAGGCGCGGCCGACCCAGGATGCGTGCAAGGAAGAGGAGGTGGATGCCGAAGAAGAAGAGGCCGATGAGCCAGGTGGTGTCGAAGATGTGGACCTGCGCGAGGATCCCATCGGCGGTGGACTGTTCCAAGGCGATGGGGAGGGCGAAGACGGCCACGGCCATGATGGCGGCGTGCATCATCCGGAAGAGCATGGCGGGCAGGGATAGCGCGTGATCCTTGAAAAGCACGTACAACGCCCAGGCTACGATGACATCGAAGACCACGGTGACCATGAAGGCGATGATGCCTGCCCGGACCATGGTGTGGGCGTTCTGGACGGTGCCGAGCGGATCGGACTTGATCCGCTCGAGCATCAGGAAGTTAGCGAAGATGGCCGCGAAGAAGATGACCCAATAGCTGATGCCGGCGATGAGGGAGAGGTGACGGTGGCTCATGGTGCGGTGGGATGGAGCTGGTGTTGGTCCTTGGTGTATGTGAGCGGCAGCGGAGGTCGGCTCCACTGCCAT
This sequence comes from Flavobacteriales bacterium, assembly GCA_020437875.1. Taxonomy (GTDB): domain Bacteria; phylum Bacteroidota; class Bacteroidia; order Flavobacteriales_F; family PHOS-HE28; genus PHOS-HE28. Next base: position 124 of record JAGQVR010000246.1, on the reverse strand, counting down.
AGGCCAAAGGCCTCGACCGGTCGAACGGTCGGACGCGTGCGTTGGGAACACACGTTGCGCCGGAGCAATATAGGCGTTGTGTCGCGGGAGGGTGCATCGGCGGGTCATAGATTCACGCGATGCG
>JAGQVR010000245.1 GCA_020437875.1 Flavobacteriales bacterium | reverse complement strand
GATGGTGCCGAAGGCCACCTCGTTCCCCAAGTCGCTCAGGTGGGTGTGGCCATGCAGTTCCTTGTTGCGGCGGAAGACCTTGCTGGCCTGCGCGAGGCCGAGCAGCCGCGGCATCTGGCCCGCCGTGGGGCTGATGTCCGGGCTGGAGTTGTACTGCTGCGTGAGGTCCTTCCAGTTGCCGTGGCTGTCCAAACTGCGCGTGGCGAAGTGGCCGTTCATCTGCCGGCCGGCGCTGGCGGGTTCCTGGGCGAGGTCGGCGTGGGCGTAGAGCTGCGCGAACCATTGCTGCACGGTGAGCTCGCCGATGGCGAACATGAAGGTCATGTCCCGGTAGTAGCCGCTGCGCCAGTCGCCATGGCGGAACTGCTTGGCCATGCACACCTGCGCCAGCTCCTTGCCGTCGCCGAAGATGCCGAACTTGGCCTTGCCGGTGAGCACCTCCTTGCGGCCCAGCAAGCTCGCCTCCCGACTCTCGAACACGATGCGGTAATCGCGGAGGATCTCCTCGCGCACTTCGTCCAGGGTCATGCCGACTTCGGCTTGGGCAGGCTTGTTCACGCTCATTCGCTCTTTCCGGTGAGCTTCAAATGTAGCCATGCGGGCGGGTTCGTGCCCTGCGGCCGGGGAGGTGGGGAATGTTCAACCGGGAATGGACGGGTATGAACGGGAATAATGAGCCCGGACCACGATGATCCCATGTTCCGGAGCGACCATTAAATGAGAATGCCTGGCTGAGTGCCGCGCTCAATTCTCCGCCCCGCTGAAGGCGAAGCGCACGATGTTGGCGCCCATCTGGAGCGCACGGGTGCGGTTGGCCTCGCTGTCGCCATGCACCCCGGCATCCTCCCAGCCATCGCCCAGATCGCATTCGAAGTCGTAGTAGCACACGAGCCGTCCTTCCCAGAACAGCCCGAAACCTTTCGGCGGCTGGTTGTCGTGCTCGTGCACCTTGGGCAGGCCCTGGTCGAAATTGAACTTCTGGTGGTAGATGGCGTGGGCGAAGGGCAGCTCGAGGAACTCCAGTTCGGGGAAGACGCGTTTCATCATCGGGCGGATGAATTGGTCCATCCCATAGTTGTCGCTGATGTGCAGGAAACCCCCGGCCATGAGGTAGTTCCGCAGGTTCTCCGCCTCCTGCTGGGAGAAGACCACGTTGCCGTGGCCGGTCATGTGCACGAGCGGGTAGGTGAAGAGGTCGGGGCTTCCCACCTCCACCACGGGAACCTCCGGGTTGATGCCCATACCGAGCTGTGCGTTGCAGAACTTCACGAGGTTGGGCACGCTGGTGGGGTTGCCGTACCAATCGCCGCCGCCGTTGTACTTCAGCACCGCGATCTGGTAGGAGCCTTGAGCCCATGTGAACATGTGGACATGTGCCCACGTGCTCATGAAGACCAGCGTGATGATCCGGAACATGGCGCGAAGTTACCGCTGCTGCGCGAGGCGGGGAATGCGCATGTGCTCATCCCGCTGAGGCGGGACAAGTCGTGGGCATGTGCCCATGAATAATGGTCCGGGAGAGGTTCACGGTCTGGGTTGGTCGTACCTCGGATGAGCTGATCGGACCATGAAATGCGATGCGAACGATCAGCGGAGGGGGCGGTCATCGCTGCTGAGCGAGACTCATCCAGGTGCAGGCGGCCAGGGCGGCGGTCTCCGTGCGTAGGCGGGCAGATCCGAGGCTGATCGCTTGGAAGCCGGCAGTTCGAAGCGTGGTGGCCTCCTCCGGGCTGAAGTCGCCTTCGGGTCCGATCAGCACGAGCACATCGTCGTTGGGGCGGTAGGCCTCCATCAAGGAGCGGTGCTCGCCCTCGCACCAACCGAAGAGGCGTTGAGCGGGCAGCGGCTCGGCGAGCAGATCGTTCATCTCGGTTAGGGCATCGATCCGCGGCAACCACAGACGCTGGCTCTGCTTCATGGCGCTGATGGCCACCCGTTGCAACCGGTCGATGCGCAGCTTCCCACGCTCGGTGCGTTCGGTGCTGATGGGTGTGATGCGATCCACCCCGATCTCCACGGCCTTCTCCACGAACCATTCGAAACGGTCCATCTGTTTGGTGGGCGCCACGGCCAGGTGGATGTGCGCGGTGCGCTCCGGTCCGGCTTCGTACCGTTCAACGATGCGCGCGCTGCAATGCCGCTTGCTGATGAGCTCGATGGTGGCGATGGCGCGCGTGCCCCTGCCGTCGAGCAGGCCGATGCGCATGCCGGGTGTGAGCCGAAGGACCGCGATGGCATGATGCGCCTCCTCCTCGGGCAGCTCGATCAGGTCGTCGATCAGGTCAGGGCTGTGGAAGAGGTGCATGGGCCGTGTAGCGATCGAGGCGGTGGATGAGGAAGAGACCCAACGCGAGCACGAAGATGAAGAGCAAGCTGCTCACCGCGGGGGAAATGCCGAACCAAACCGGTAGCTGGTTGGTGGTCCATTGCCCGTTCCGTACCGCTGGCAGCACCAGTTCAGTATGCGGATATAAGATGCCGGTCGGAAGGGAATAGCCGAGGGTGGAGATGGCGGCCACCGAGAGGACAAGACCAATGGACCCAAGTGTGATGAGCACCGCGGGTGTGATGCGCGTTGTGCGGATGTGTTGCAGCAGGAAGGCGAAGAGCAGCACGGCGCTGCAGGTGATGTAACGCGGGCCGTAGGTCCAGCCGCCCCACCAGGTGGAGTGCAGGGAATAGGCGAGGATGAGGGCGATGGCGGGCAGGAGATAGGGGTCCGTGAGCCATGCGCGGCCGTTCTTCAAGGGCTGGACGAGCACGAGTGCAAGCAGCACCGGCATGTAGATGAGGAGTCCGCGGTAGAGGCTGAAGGTGAGTCCGAAGAGGGCATCGAGGCGGAAGCCCCGGAAGCCGAGCGACTGCGTCATGTGCGGATAGTTCGCCGCCATGGCCGAGGGGAAGGTGAACGCCGATCCGGTGATCACCGCGTTGTTGATCAAGGTGATGATGACACCGACCAGGCAGGCGGCAGCGAAGCGAAGGCTCGATGTGAACGGCCGTGCGAGCAACACCTGCAAGCCCTGCACGGCGATGATCACCACGGATGCGGTGTCGGTGAGCAGGGCGGCCGATGCCCACAGACCGGCGAAGACGTAGCGCTCCTTGCCGATCGAGAGCGCTGTGAGCAGCACGAACAAGGCGGCTGGGAGGTGGTTGTACAAGCTGCCGCTGTAAACGAAGAGGAAGGAGCCCAGCAGCGGCACCAGTACGGCGAGCGCGCGGTGTCCGGCCAGCTGAGGTCGCTCGAAGCTGCGGCGCCAGAGGATCAGTGCGATGAAGGCGAAGGGGAGCGCGCCCCAGACGAAGCCACCGATGCGCAGAAGCGTTGCGTAGGATGCTCCATCCGCTGTGGTGGCACTGGCGCCCAAGGCCCTCGCCAGCATCCAGAAGGGAACGAGGACCCAGCTGGGCAGGGGCGCCTTGTCCGTGTAGTAATGTCCATCCACCACCGCCTTGTCCCCAGTGAGGGCCTGGTGCGCGGTGAACTCGGAGGATCCGGTCTCCACGATGGCGGAGGTGGCCATGGCGCGCGACAGGGTGCCATCATTGGTGCCGGCATCCAGGTGCCAGCTACACAGCGCGACGACGATCAGGAAGAAGGTGACGGCCTGCTTGCGCGAAGGCATGCTCACTGCTTCTTGAAGTCGAGCTTGTAGAAGTGGAAGTCCGGGCTGTGCAGGTCGATCTTGAAGCCGGTCACCCGGTGGTCCGCATCGAAGGAGAAGGTGATGTAGCCGGGTTCGAGGAAGGGATCGGCGTGTTCCCACTTCCAGGTGTCGTAGTGCCAATGCACCAGTTCACCGGTGAAGAGCTCCTTCGCGGGTGTGAAGGCGAGCACCGGCTTGCCGTTCATGTCGGTGATGGTCGCTTCGCCGTAGATGTCATCCATGTACGTGCCTTGGAGCTTGGCGGCATCGGCTGTGGGGCTGGTGCCCTTCACCTGCGCGTTCACGCGGTCGGCCACGCGCTTCGCTTCGCGCTCATCACGCCTGGCCAGTCGCGGGAGGATGTCGGCCACGGGGTCCGCCTTGCCATCACCCAGATAGCTATCCATGATCTTGTTCGTGATGGCGAAGAC
>JAGQVR010000244.1 GCA_020437875.1 Flavobacteriales bacterium | reverse complement strand
TCGATATCGGCGGAGGTACCAGCGAGATCGCCGTGATCGCCCTGGGCGGTATCGTATGTGACAAGAACATCCGGGTGGCCGGCGATGAGTTCACCCAGGACATCGAGGAGTACATGCGCCGCCAGCACAACATCCTGGTGGGTGAGCGCACCGCGGAGACGATCAAGATCGAAGTGGGGGCCGCGATGACCGAGTTGGATGAACCGCCACCCGACTACGCCGTGCGTGGCCGCGATCTCATGACCGGCATCCCGAAGGAGATAACCGTGACCTACAGCGAGATCGCACAGGCCCTGGACAAGTCGATCAGCAAGATCGAGGAGGCCATCCTGAGCGCCCTGGAGGCCACCCCCCCCGAGCTGAGCGCCGACATCTACAAGACCGGGATCTACCTGGCCGGTGGGGGTGCGCTCCTGCGCGGCCTCGACAAACGGATCAGCATCAAGACGAAACTGCCGGTCCACGTGGCCGAGGATCCGCTCCGCGCCGTGGCCCGCGGCACCGGCATCGCACTCAAGAACATCGATCGGTTCCAGTTCCTGATGAGAGAGTGATGGCGCCTTGCGGCGATCTCGGCGCCCAACATCCAGGTCCGTAGCATGCGACAACCCAGGAAGTGGCGAGTAGCGAGTAACGAGTCTGGCGTACCCGACCGCCAGACTCGTTACTCGCCGCTTGATACTCGCCACCCGGCTCTTCCATGAGGGACCTCTTCCGATTCCTTTACCGCATCCGGAGCACCTTGATGTTCCTCGGATGGCTCATCCTCTCCTTCATCCTGCTGTACAATGGCAACGAGCACCACCGGGCACATGCCATCAGCTCGAGCAACGCCGTGGTGGGCACCATCTACGGCTGGCGCAAGGACATCACCGATTACGCGAACCTGAAGGAGGTGAACAAGGCGCTGGCCGATGAGAACGCCGACTGGCGCAACCGGCACATCAGCACCTACACCCCGGTCGAAGGCGTCTTCGCACGGATCCAGGACACCATCCGCCGGCAGGAGTACCGCGTGATCACCGCCAAGGTGGTGAACAGCACCTGGCACAAGCAGAAGAACCAACTGACACTGGACAAGGGCACCAAGGCCGGCGTGCACGGTGACATGGGGGTGATCGGGCCGAACGGGATCATCGGCGTGGTGCGCGACGCCAGCCCCAACTTCGCTGCGGTGATCAGTGTGCTGAGCCCGGAGATCAAGACCAGCGTACAGATGCGACGCACCGGTCACTTCGGCCTGCTCTTCTGGGACACGAACGATCCATTGACCTCCAGTGTCATCGACATCGCCAAGCACGCCCGTGTGGCCGTGGGCGACACGGTGGAGACCCGCGGTGGTGACGGCATCTTCCCGGCGGGCATCACCGTGGGTGTGGTGGAAAGCGTGGAAGATGCACCAGGGAGCAATTACCACGACATCACGGTGCGCCTCAGTGAGGACATGACCCGCAGTGGATTCGTATACGTGGTGGACGACCTGCGCCGTGCCGAAAGGGACACGCTTCAACGGGCCAACGAACGATGATCGGGACCATCCTCGGCCATATCCTCCGCTTCATCGCGCTGATCCTGCTGCAGGTGCTGGTGCTCGACCACCTCGATGTGCTGAACGGCCTCATGGTGCCCTACCTCTACGTGTTCTTCCTGCTCATGCTGCCGATCGAGATGCCCGCCTGGGCACAGCTCGCCATCGGAGCAGTGACCGGCCTGGTGATGGACTTCTTCACGAGCACACCCGGCATGCACATGAGCGCCTGCGTGGTGATGATGTACGCGCGCCTGCAGGTCCTGCGATTGCTCAGTCCCCGCGAGGGATACGAGTTCGGCGCGCGCCCCACCGTGATGCGCATGGGCTTCCCGTGGTACGTCACCTACGCCGGCCTGCTGATCCTCCTCCATCACCTCTGGCTCTTCTTCGTGGAGTTGCATCGCTTCGATGCCTTCCTCGGCACCTTCCTCCGTGCGTTGCTCAGTGCGGCGTTCACCTTCGCCCTCTGCCTCCTCGCCCAGTTCCTCACCTCCGGACAGGAGCGTGACCGCCGATGAACTACGAGAGCCGGAAATACGTGCTCATCGCGGGCGTGTTGTTCATCAGCATCGTCTTCATCCTGCGCCTCTTATGGATCCAGGTGGTGGATGGCAAATGGAAGGCCGAAGCCGCCAACATGGCCGAGCGCAAGGTGACCGTATACCCGTCGCGCGGCCTCATCTATGACCGCAAGGAACGGCTGCTGGTGGCCAACACGCCCGTGTACGACCTGATGGTGGTGCCGAAAGAGGTGGAGCCCTTCGATACGACCAGCCTGTGCCGGCTCATCGGCGTTCAGGAGGTCGAGTTCCGCGAACGGCTGGACGAAGCAACGCGCTACTCGCGACACAAGCCGAGCATCATGGAGAAGCAGATCCCGGCCGACCAGTACGCCGCGATCAGCGTCCACCTGCACAAGTATCCCGGGTTCTACGGCCAGAGCAGGACCCTGCGCACCTATCCGCCGCATTCCGCAGCACACCTGCTCGGCTACCTGAGCGAGGTGAACGCCCGGAAGGTGGAGGAGGATCCCTACTACCGCGCGGGTGATGTGATCGGCGTGGGCGGCCTGGAGCAGTACTATGAGAAGGAGATGCGCGGCCGCCGCGGCGTGAGCTACGTCCTCGTGGATGTCCACAACAACCAGAAGGGCTCGTTCAAGGAAGGCATGTACGACACGCTCGCCGTGGAGGGCAAGGACCTCTTCACCGGGATCGACCTGGACATGCAGCGGCTCGGCGAGCAGTTGATGGTGAACAAGAAGGGCAGCATCGTGGCGCTCGATCCGCGCACCGGCGAGATCCTCTGCCTCGTCTCCAGCCCCACCTACGATCCCGAACTGCTCGTGGGCCGTGTGCGCAACACCAACTACGGAGTCCTGCAACGTGATCCGATCAAGCCGCTCTTCGACCGGGCCCTGCAGGCCCAGTACCCACCCGGCTCCATCTTCAAGATCGTGCAATCGCTGATCGCGCTGGATGAGGAGGTGATCACGCCGAACACCGGCTTCGCCTGCCAGAAATCGCTCGTCGGCTGCCACAACCACCCGAACGCTGGTGACATCATCCACGCGATCCAATACTCCTGCAATCCCTATTTCTACCAGGTGTTCAAGCGGATCGTGGAGCAGGACAAGGACCCGAAGAGCCGTTTCCGCGACGCTGCGCTCGGTCTCACCGAATGGCACAAATACATGCTGTCCTTCGGTCTCGGGCAGCGCCTGCCGATCGACCTGCCATCGGCCAAGGGAGGGAACATCCCCGATGCCGCCTATTACGACCGCAAGTACGGCAAGGAGGCCTGGGCCTTCAGCACGATCTACAGCGTGAGCATCGGTCAGGGGGAGGTGCTCGTGGCGCCGTTGCAGATGGCCAACCTCGCCGCCATCTTCGCGAACAAGGGCTGGTATTACGATCCGCATGTCGTGCGCGCCATCGGCCATCCCGATAGCGTGCAGCGGCAGTACCAGCAGAAGCACTTGACGGATGTCGACCCGAAGTGGTACGACTACATCCAGGAAGGCATGCGGCGCGTGGTGGAGGAGCCCGGTGGCACCGCACGGAGCGCGCGCATCAAGGACATCACCGTCTGCGGAAAGACCGGCACCGCGGAGAATCCGCACGGCCAGGACCACGCGGTCTTCGTGTGCTTCGCGCCGATGGAGGACCCCAAGATCGCGATGGCGGTGTACGTGGAGAACTCGGGCTTCGGCGGCACCTGGGCAGCACCCATCGCCAGCCTCCTCATCGAGCAATACCTCACCGACACCATCACGCGACCCGAGGTGGTGAAGCGGATGCTCGAGGCCGACCTGATCGCCAAGGAAGCCACCTTCGTGAAGAAGGTGAAACCCAAACGCCAACGCCGATGAGGGGTCGCGAGAACGTGGCCGCCAACCTGGACCGGCCCATCCTGATCATCTACCTGCTGCTCATGTTCATGGGCTGGGCCAACATCTACAGTGCGGCCTACGATGCGGACCACGCGAGCATCTTCGACCAGGGCAAGGAGTACGGCAAGCAGGCCGTTTGGATGGGGGTCAGCCTGGTCATCGGTGGG
>JAGQVR010000243.1 GCA_020437875.1 Flavobacteriales bacterium | reverse complement strand
TCCCCCGATGCTGGGCTACGTGGCGGCCACCGGCCACTTCGACCTCGGCGCCGGCCTGCTCTTCGCCATGCAGTTCATGTGGCAGTTCCCCCACTTCTGGGCCATCGCCTGGGTGTTGGACGAGGACTACGCCCGTGCCGGCTTCCGACTGCTGCCCGGTGGACGCACCCCCGATCGCTCGGCCGCGGCCACCATTCTGCTCTACACCCTCTTCGTGATCCCCGTGGGCATGCTTCCCTGGGTCTTCGGCTTCGTGGGACCCTTCGCCCTCGCGGCCGCCATCCTCGGCGGACTGGTGATGGTGGTGCCCGCCGTGCGGCTCTTCCTTACCCAGGATACACGCGATGCCCGTAAACTGATGTTCGCCAGCTTCATCTACCTGCCAGTGGTGCAAGTGGCCTACGTGCTGGACCTGCTATGACACTTGAGCCTTTCACGCCGGAGGAACTGAAGGCACGCGCCATGCGGGTCCGGCGGATGATCACCTGGATGATCATCGTCGCCATCGTGATGTTCTTCGCTGGCCTCACCAGTGCGTACGTGGTGAGCATGAGCGGCGGCTATTGGGTGGACATCGCCGTGCCGCAACCCTTCTGGATCAGTACGGCAGCGATCATCGCCAGCAGTCTTTCGGCGTACCTGGCTTTGCGTTCCGCGCGCACCGGCAAGACCGGCTCCATCGCCGCCCTGCTCGTGGCGACCCTGCTCCTCGGCCTGGTGTTCACCTGGAGCCAGTTCAAGGGGTGGAAAGAGCTTACCACCAAGGGCAACTTCCTGGTAAGCAAGGTATTGGACAACAATGGCGTGTACGGCGTGGACTACACGATCCGCTTCCAAGGCAAGGCCTTGGTGCTGGAGGATGGTCAATTCTACCTGCCGGACGACCACGCGCATCTCAAGCCCCTCAACGCCGACCTGGACGAGCAGAAGAACACCTCCAGTTCCTTCTTCTACGCGCTCACCGGCGCCCACCTGGCCCACCTCTTCTTCGGGTTGGTGAGCCTATTGGTCATGATCGGGATGGCCCTGCGGAAGCGGTACACCGCGGAGGACCATGCCGGGCTTTGGAGCGGAGTGACCTACTGGCATTTCCTCGGCGTGCTATGGGTCTATCTCCTTTCGTTCTTGGTCTTTGTTCATTAACATTGCGGCCGCAAACCCTACCATGGCAGGAGACGCTAGCAAGGCACTGAGCAACGACGTCCTCTGGGGCGGCGGCCGCTCCCCGTTCAGCATCAGCTACGGGAAGATGATGATGTGGTTCTTCCTGGTCTCGGACGCGCTGACGTTCTCCGGCCTGTTGACCGCGTATGGATTCGTCCGGCACAGCACCACCGAGGTGTGGCCCATCGGCGAAGAGGTGTTCCGCGCCCTGCCGGGCCTCACCGGCAGCTATCCGCTGATCTACGTGGCCTTGATGACGGCCATCCTCATCTTCAGTTCCGTGACGATGGTACTCGCCGTGGAGGCCGGCCACCGCATGGACAAGAAGGGCGTTATCAAATGGCTCTTCCTCACCGTGCTCGGTGGCGCCTTCTTCGTGGGCAGCCAGGCCTGGGAATGGAGCCACTTCATCCACGGCGGTGGCGGCTACATCACCACCCCGCAGGGCGAGAAGTACTGGGTGCACAACGACACGCACGACACGCACGACCCGGCCAATGCGCCCGGCTTCCACCTAGTGCCCGCCAAGCCCGGCCACTACCTGCAGGAGGCGGAAGGTGCGCACCACCTCGATCACGCCGCCTCGCTGAAGCTCTGGAACGAGCGCGCCAACTATGTGAACGGTGCGAACATGACGGAGAATGAGTACGGGCCGCCCCAGTACGCCAACTTCTTCTTCTTCATCACCGGCTTCCACGGCTTCCACGTCTTCAGCGGCGTGGTGATCAACATGATCGTCCTGATCATGGTGATCCAGGGTGTCTTCCACCGCCGCGGCCACTATGAGATGGTGGAGAAGGCCGGCCTCTACTGGCACTTCGTTGACCTGGTGTGGGTATTCGTGTTCACCTTCTTCTACCTCCTCTGATCAAACGCCTTCGCCGGGCTACGGCGGTCTGAAATGGAACGCGACGACATCATCGAATACAGCCTCGACGCACACCATAGCGAGGAGGCCGGTCGCAAGATCCGCCGCAAGATCTGGATGGTGACCCTCTTCCTGGCCGTCGTGACCGCGGTGGAAGTGGCCTTGGGTGCCTATTGGAAGGAGTGGATGCCCGGTTCCTGGCACATGGTGAAGTGGACCTTCGTGGTGCTCACCCTCGTGAAGGCGACCTACATCGTGATGACCTTCATGCACCTGGGCGATGAGCGCCGGAACATCCGCGCCATCATCCTGTTGCCCTACGCGCTCTTCATCCTCTATCTGGTGTTCATCGCGATCTTCGAGTCGAACTACGTGCACCAGATGTGGCTACGCTTCCTGTGAGCGGATCGGCCCGACCGAGCAGCAAACGGACCAAGTGGCTGATCCTCGGAGGCATCGGCGCCTTCGTTCTGTCCCTTTTCGTCTTCTTCTCGCCCATGGTGGGCCTGGTGAAGCACAACTTCACCTACCTGCCCTATTACGGACCGAAGGAGCCCGTGTTGGTGCAGCGTGACGGCAAGGACGTGGTCGACACGATCTACGCGGAGATCCCGCCCTTCAGCTTCATCGACCGGGACGGACAGCCCTTCACGGACAAGGATGTGACAGGGAAGATCATCGTCGCCGACTTCTTCTTCACGCGCTGCGGTACGATCTGCCCGCGCATGAGCGTGAACATGCAGCAACTGCAGTTGAAGCTGAACGACGATGCCTTCAAGGATGTGGTCTTCCTGAGCCATACCGTGGATCCGGAGCACGACACACCTGAGGTGCTCGATGCTTACGCGAAGAAGCTGGAGGCCGATCCTGTGCGCTGGAAGTTCCTTACAGGCAATGCCGTGGATATCTATCGCATGGGCAACACGGGCTACCTGCTCAGCGCGCTCGAGGATAGCACCAGCGCCGAACAATTCGTGCATGATGGCCGTTTCGTCCTCGTGGACAAGCAGAAGCACATCCGCGGATACTACGATGGCACCGAAGCTTCCGGCATGAACGCCCTGGCCGCCGACCTGAAGATGTTGTTGAAGGAGGAACGCATCAAGGCCCGTGAAGCCGCTGACCGATGAGCGAACGCGAAGCCTATCCGGCCAGGACGATCACGCTTGCCGAGCAGCCTGCGAAACGCTGGATCTGGATCCTCTCCAGTGTGGTCTTTTTGGCGGTGGTGCTGCTGAACCGGGTGCAGGTGCCCACCTCCGGGACCTGGGACATCCACGTGTTCGCAAAGGTCAACGCGGTGTTGAACAGCCTGGTGAGCCTGTTGCTGCTGCGCGGCCTCTTCACCGCGAAGGCCGGGAAGTGGAAGGCGCACAAGAACACCATGCTCGCGGCCATGGTGCTGTCGGTGCTCTTCCTCGTTTCCTACATCCTGCACCACCTGTTCGCTGGCGACACCCCCTTCGGCGGCACCGGAGCGATCAAGGTGGTCTACTACGTCATCCTGTTCTCGCACATCCTGCTGGCCGGTGGTTCCCTGCCCTTCATCCTCACCACCGCCTACCGCGCGCTCTCCGCGCAATACCCTGAGCACCGCAAGCTGGCCAAGCGCCTTTGGCCGGTCTGGTTCTGCGTAAGCGTGACCGGCGTGCTGGTCTACCTGCTCATCAGCCCCTACTATTGACCGGTCTCGTCGATCCGGCTTCCGGATATACCGGGCGGATGCGCAACTTTGTCCAGCGATGATCGTCCCGCATCGATCATCCGGTTACCTTCACCATCCCATGCGCCGATACGCGGTCCACATCCTTCTCCTGGTAGCGGTGATCCTGCTGCCCGAGATGCTGCCGGCCCAGGGTTGTGCCATGTGCAAGGCCGTGGTGGAGAGCGGTGAGGGCTCGGGCAACATCTTTGGTGGCGAACAGGCCATCGGCAAGGGACTGAACCTGGGCATCCTGTACCTGATGGCGGTGCCTTACGTGCTGCTCTTCCTGCTCTTCCGCAAGCGCATCGTCGGCTTCGTGAAGGAGTTCGCCGGAGCGCAGGGGTGAACACGTCACAAGCTCCAAGTATCAAGGAG
>JAGQVR010000242.1 GCA_020437875.1 Flavobacteriales bacterium | reverse complement strand
GACCCTTCCCGGGCCACCCAGATGGCCATAGATGATCCGCTCCGCCGCGCGGCCCTGGTGCGTGGGCAGCACATGCGCCATGCCCGTCAACTCCTTCACGGCGTCCTCCATGCGCTCCCAGGAGCGCGATCCGGCGTATGCCTCATCCCCTTCCATCACGCCGGCCCATTGATGCGCGCTCATGGCACTCGTTCCGCTATCGGTCATCAGGTCGATGATCACATCGCGTGAGCGCAGCAGGAAGGGGTTGTAGTGCGCGGACTTCAGCTGCTCCATACGTTCGGCCTCCGTGCTGATGCCGATCGGTTCCACGCTCTTGATGCGGAATGGTTCGATGATGGTGCGATGTTCCATGCGGGTCTCGGATCTCTTATGCTCCTTTTGAACCGGTGGTCCTGGCGCCGGTACCCAGGGCGAAGTCCGGCACATCGATCCTGGTCGCGGATGGCCCCGCACCCGTTGCAACGGAACTCCCGTTGAACCGGAGCTCCCAGGTCACCGGCATGCTGCATCGCAGCATCGCGGCCACGCCGCATAGCTCGTTCTGGGAACGCCGGACCATGTTGATCACGGCCTGCTCATCTTCATGGTCCCCTTCGGCCTCGAACAGGAGGTGCGCGGCCACATACACCATGGGCGCACCCTTGGAGAGCTCCCCCCGCACGCGCATCGCGAACGACCGCAGCGTGCGGCCGTCCTTGCGCAGCAGCCCGATCACGTCCATGCCCGTGCATCCCGCCAGCGCCGCTAACACCAATGGCTTCGGAACAGTTCCTTCGTCCGTACCACCCACCCGTTCAGGTGCATCCATCACAACGGTATGGCCCTGCACCAGCGCATTGAAGCGCATGCCGTCCATCCACATCGTTTCGATCTCGTGTTCCATTGTCCTTCTTGCGGTCTTTTGGTTGTGGTAATGATCGTCCTGCGGTTGGTTCGCGATCATCGTTGGTCCGCGGCACCCGGCTCGATCGGCTCAAAACGTGCCTGGAAGAAGCGCAGGTATCTCGGTTCGTAGATCATTCGGAGGCCGGTGATGCGGTCCCGGCGTTCATGCACACGTTGTACGCTCTGGGCCACCACATCCATGTGCGCCTGCGTGTACACGCGGCGGGGGATCGTGAGGCGCACCAACTCCAGTTCGGGGCGGTACTCCTCGCCGGTGGTCTTATCGCGTCCGGCGCTTACGATACCGCGTTCCATGGCACGCACCCCGCTCTCCATGTACAGCTCGGCGGCCAGTGCCTGAGCGGGAAACGAGGTCTGAGGAAGGTGGGGCAGGAAGGCCTTCGCGTCAAGGAAGATCCCATGCGTTCCCATCGGCCGCACGATGGGGATGCCCAGATCGATCAGCTTCTGCCCGAGGTAGAACACCTGTCCGACCCGTGCACGGATATGATCGTCCTGTACGCTCTCTTCAATGCCTATGGCCATGGCTTCCATATCCCGGCCAGCGAGACCACCGTAGGTGTGCAACCCTTCATAGACCACCACCATGTTGCGCGCCTCTTCGAACACCTCCCACTCATTGGTGGCCATGAAGCCGCCGATGTTCACCAGGGCATCCTTCTTCGCGCTCATCGTGGCACCGTCGGTGAGCGAGCAGATCTCCTTGACGATCTCCGCCACACTGCGGCCACCCTGCCCATCCTCCAACTGCTGGATCATGTACGCGTTCTCGGCCACGCGTGTCATGTCATGGATGATGCGGATGCCATGCCTCGCGGTCAGCGCACGCAACGCCTTCAGATTGGCCAGCGCGATCGGCTGCCCCCCCGCCATGTTCACCGTGGTGGCGATGGAAACGTAGGGGATCTTCTCCGCTCCGTGCTCTCCAATGACCCGCTCCAACTTCGCAAGGTCCACGTTGCCTTTGAATGGGAAGTTGCTCCTGGGGTCTTGCGCTTCATCGATGATGATGTCCACGAAAGTGCCGCCGGCCAGCTCCTGGTGGAGCTTGGTGGTGGTGAAGTACATGTTGCCGGGCACGATATCCCCCGGCTTGATCAGGATCCGGGAAAGGATGTTCTCCGCCCCACGTCCCTGGTGCGTGGGAACGAGGTGCTTGTAGCCATAGTATCGCTTCACAGCGTCTTCCAGGTGGTAGTAGTTGCGGCTGCCCGCGTAGGCCTCGTCACCCAGCATCAGCCCCGCCCACTGGCGGTCGCTCATAGCGCTGGTGCCACTGTCGGTAAGCAGGTCGATATAGACATCCTCCGACTTCAGCAGGAAGGTGTTGTAGCCGGCTTCTTCCATGGCCTTCTCCCGTTGTTCGCGGGTGGTCATGGTGAGCGGCTCCACCATCTTGATCTTGAAGGGCTCGGCCCAGGCTGATGAACGTGCCATTGTCATTCGTCCCTATTGAATGGTGTGTTCAGCGCCTGCCACGCAAGGTCGTACCCGGGCTGCGAGACCGGACTGACACCCATCATCCTTGGATGGACAAGCGTTCCGACCGGTACGGTTGGGATGGGTTCAACCGTTCGCATGTTCGCCTTCAGCTCCTCTGTTCCTTCCCGATAATGGGTACCCATGTTCTGCGGTTCCTTAATGGCCCCGTCGATGATCGCAGCGGCAACGACCTGCATGTCCCGGAGATCGACCAAGGGCAGGGAGCCGGGGTACCGTGTCCAACGCTCGTTGATGGACTCCGCGACGGATCCGACCCATTGTTGCGCGCGCTGCAGGCCCTCCATCGTCCGCACGATGCCGACTTCGCGTGTCATCATCGTACGGAGTTCCTCGAGCCGCTCCTCCGCCCAGGGATCCACTTCGACGCATCGATCGCCCGGTGCATGGATATCCTCCGGGCACGCTTCCGCAGCGCATAGCTGCGCGGTAGCGGCGGCGGCCCGGTCGGCGATCACGAGTGCCTCCAGCAGAGAATTGGAGGCCAGACGATCGGCTCCGTGCATGCCTGAACTCGCACATTCTCCGAGGGCCAGGAGACCAGGCATGGAACTGTTGCCTTGCGCGTCGGTCCGCACACCACCGATCATGAAGTGCGCGGCCGGCCGTACCGGAAGAAGGTCGATGCCCGGGCGATGGCCAAGGGCGCGGCAGTGCACCGAGATGCCGGGAAAGAGCGCGGCGAATCGCGCTGCACCGATGGGTGTGGGATCAAGCCACACATGCGCCGCACCGGTTCGAACGAGCTCTTGGTGGATCGCACGGGCCACGACATGCCGGGGTGCAAGATCGCCCATCGCATGGATCCCTTCCATCAAGGAGGATCGGTCCTGCTTCAGCAAGCGCGCACCGGCGCCACGCACAGCCTCGCTTATAAGGAAGGCCTGTTCCTCGGCTCCGGCGTCAAGCGCGGTCGGGTGGAACTGGACGAAGGCCATGTCCCGCAGAACGGCTCCGGCGCGGGCCGCCATGGCGACGCCGTCACCGGTGGCGCTTATGGGATTGGTCGTGGTGGCATACAACCGGCCAGCGCCTCCCGTCGCCAGAACGATCACATGGGCGTAGCGGTCGATGATCCCGCCAAGGCGCGGATCGATGGAGCGCACACCGATGGCACGTGCATCAGGGCCCTCCCCATCGAGCAGCAGGTCCAGCACGCGCTGGCCCTCCACCATCTCGATCCCGGGATCGCGCAAGACACGATCCTGCAGCACCCGCACGATCTCCTCGCCCGTGCGGTCCTGATGGTGTACGACCCGCGGTGCGGAATGCCCTCCTTCGCGGGCCATGCTCAGCGTACCATCCTCATCCCGGTCGAAACGCGCCCCATACCCGATCAGGCTCCGGATCAATGCCGGCCCCTCCCGTACCACGACGCCCACCACCTCCGGGTCATTGCGGCCCGCACCCGTCAACAGGGTATCGCGCACGTGTTGCTCAAAGGTGTCGTCGGTCCGAATCACAGCCGCGATACCGCCCTGTGCGGAAAAGGAACTGCTCACCTGGACCGGGGCCTTGCACAGGATGCGTATGCGCACCGCGTCCGCACCCAGGTGGGCCATGAGCTGTGTGGCATAGGTCATGCCCGCGACGCCGCTCCCGACCACGATCACCTGCAAACGCTCGCTCATCCCAGTTGCATCATGCGCCGTAACGCGATCTCGGCACGTTCACGGACCGGTTCATCCAGGACGATCTCAGGTGAT
>JAGQVR010000241.1 GCA_020437875.1 Flavobacteriales bacterium | reverse complement strand
CGATCACGGTAGGTGAAGGAGGCGCCCCCTTGGAAGCGCAGGCCGGGCCAGGGGTAGTTCGTTGGCCGGGCTTGTCCAGTGCGGTCGGCGGTGCGAGCGGCTTGCAAGGTCACGTCCAGTCCAGCGAACACGCGCGTTTCCACATCCCGGCTTCGCGCCACCGGATCATCGTTCACGTACTGGCCCACTCCTGCGAGCGTTCCCACCACATCCGTGACCACGCCAAGGCCGCTGCCATTTCCGCCCTGAAGCACGCTGGTGCCGCCGGAGACGGATTGCGCTGATGCGAAGGAGGCGTTCGCAACGAACAGGAGCATGAAGGAAAGGCGCATGCGGGCGAGCACCTCACGAATATCGGGCCGTGATGCAATCTCCTCTGGACCTGAGGCGGTCTGGATCACCTGGCCGCTCAGAGCACGGTCCAACGCAGCGTCCAACGTTGGTCGGTGCCGTTTACCACCACCAGGTAGGTCCCTGCTGTGAGGGTGGTGCTTTCAAGGAAGCTTGGACCGTTGATGCGTCGGTGCGCGGAAAGCGTACGGCCAGTTGCATCCATGATACGCACATCGAAGAGGTCATCGGTCGGCAGATCGATCCAAGCGCCGTTCCCTGCCGCCGGATTCGGGGATAGTACCGGCTTTTCGGAAAGAGTTGAACCCACGCCGGTCGAGAGCGAGGAAGTGAGCAGGATGATGCGATCGTCCGTGGCACCTGGCGTGCCTGCCCAATCATGGTTGGAGGTACAGATCACAACGCGGCCATCGGGCAGGACCTGCACATCACGCAATCGGCCGAAGGTGTTCTGGAGGTAGGGTGTGGCCTGGGTCACGCTCATGCCGTCGGGGGCGAGCTGGAGCTGCCACAATGCCTTTCCACGCAAGGTGGCCACCAACAACGAGTTGTTCCAACCCGGGATCGCCGTGCCATCGTAATGATCGATGCCTGCGGGTGCCACGATCTCCGAAGTGAACTCATGGATTGGTTCCACCACGTCGTGCGCAGCGCAATAGCTCTGTTCCGCTGCGGTGTTGCATAGGCCGAGTACCGTGGGCCAACCGTAGTCGCGGTTCGGCAGCACGATGTTCACCTCATCATCGTTCGACTGGCCGTGTGCCGAGTTGTACCAGATGCCATTGCTGGCATGCACGAGTCCTTGCGGATTGCGATGCCCCCAGTTGAACACATAGCTGCCGGCGATGGGATTGTCCGCCGGGATGCCACCGAGGGGATCGAAGCGCAGGAACTTCCCTTCCCAGGCGCTGAGGTCCTGCACGTTGGCCGAGCCGCTCATATGATCACCCATGGTGAGGATGAAGTTGCCTTCGTCATCGGCGATGAGGCGCGAGCCGTTGTGCGAGGCGCCGGCAGGGATGGTGGCCGGGAGCAGGTTGCCGGAGCCGGGGCCGAAGCTGTCGGAGCCGGCGTCGTAAAGGAATCGCTCCACGATGGAGGTGCTCGAAGTGTTCTTGTAGTGGAAATAGATGTACGGCTGATCGACGAAGTCGGGATGGAAGGCCATGCTGTGCAAGCCGGCGGTGAATCCGCCTAGCACAACACCTGTGATCGTATGCACCAGGTGCAGGTCGTTGGTGGCAAGGTCCAAGCGGTACACATTCCCGTTCGCCTCGGTGAACCAGAGATGTCCATCGGGTCCGAGCACGAGGTCCCACGGCACGTCGAGGTCCTGCGCAATGGTGGTGGCCACCACAGGGACACCGGCCACATCGAAGGTGATCTGCGGGAAAGCAGTGGTGCAGTTCAGGAGACCAAGGAACAGTGCGGTTGTACGGAAGGGCTCGATCATCCTTCGAAGTAAGGGATGATCCTTCGTTCCCGTAGCGCATTCACTGGCCATTCTGGAGGTCCAACCTGCGGCGTGCTCGGGGTGGGTGAGCGTTTTGAACGGGAATCCCTGGTGGATGTCAGTACTAGCTTCGTCGCGCATCCGTGCAGATAGTCAACCCCAAGGACCATGGGATCGTCGACCGCTTCCATTGAGTTACATATCGTGGCGCTCGTTGCCGGATACACCTCATCGGACCAGCAGCTGTTCCAGTCACTACGCAAGGCCTTGCGGCAGCGCTTTCCCACCCTGAACGAGCTCGTGTATGATTACGGGAAGAAGGTCGTGATCGGTTATTCGCCCACCGAGGCTGGTGGCGAAGGGCTGGTGGCTTTGAGCCTGGATGCGGATGGTGTGCGGGTCTACCTGACCAATGGATCGAAGCTTCCCGATCCGCACAAGCTGCTTCAGGGCAAGGCCGGTGCGCGTTATCTCACTCCAAGCTCCTCCAATGACCTTGTTCGCCCGGAAGTGGAAGCGCTGATGGCGGCAACGGAGAAGCTCTCAAAGATGCCCGTCCCGGCAATGGGTTCTGGACAGACCATCATCAAGGCCACCGCAGCGGCCAAGCGATCGGGGAAGAAGGAATAGACATGACCTTCGCGCGATGACATCGACCTGTTCCGTCTTCTGTGGCGTCAGCCTGGATGGTTTCATCGCTCGTCCGGATGGATCGTTGGATTTCCTCGAAGGCGATGGCAGCGCTGAGATGGGCGACCATGGTTACGATGCCTTCATGGCAGGCATGGATGCGATCGTGATGGGAAGGAATACCTATGAGGTGGTCCTGACCTTCGGGTCGTGGCCCTTCACCAAACCGGTGGTGGTGCTCAGCAGTCGCGCAGTGGACCTTGGTGTTGCGCGGGAACGCGGTGCGAGCGTGGAGGTGATGCACGGTGAACCGCAAGAACTGGCAGCCGCTTTAGCCGCGAAGGGTCTCTTCAAGCTGTACATCGATGGTGGACAGACCGTGCAGCGTTTCCAGCGCGCGGGTCTGATCGATCGCTTGATCCTGACGCAGCTGCCCGTTCTGATCGGTCAAGGCATTCCGCTATTCGGTCCGTTGGAGCGGGATATTCGGCTGAAATTGGTAAGCAGCCGCACCTTCCCGGGAGGACTGGTCCAAAGTGAGTACCTGCGCTGAGCATCGTGCTACCGAGCGATGGCGGCCAGTCCCTACCTTGGATCACGACCGCGCATGAGACCTCAGGTTTCGCCCACAGTGAAGAAGCTCTTTCTCGGAAAGGAGGGAGCCCGCGCGGAGGAGGTCCATGATACCTTGAGGACACGCTGGGCCAACGTGCGCGCCATCTGGAACAACGACTTCGAAGAGGACGCGGGCCTGGAGAAGGTGGTGCGCCTCATCCTGGCCATCAGCCTCTTCCTCTTCCCGGGGTTATACGTGCGCTGGATGTTCTGGCGCAAGGGTGCCATTTACCAGGACCTGGCCATGGAGGTGTACATCCTGTTGAAGACCGCGCTGCCGGCGGTCGTGCTCTACGAAGGCTGGTGGGATCGACCTGTCGTGTACGCGCTCGTGATCTAGCTGATGGTGGAGACCCTGCTCTACATCCCCACACTGATCTTCGCTTCGGATGCCCTGCCATCGCCGCGGTCGTTCCGACGCTCGAACATCCTGATCTTCCTGAACTACGTGGAAGTGGTCCTGTCCTTCGCCATGGTGCACATGGCGGGCCAGTACATGAACCAGCCCATCATGCAATGGACCGATGCGATCTACTTGAGCTTCGTGATCACCAGCACGATCGGTTTCGGCGAGTACTACCCGGTCACGGACATGGGGAAGTTGGTGGTCACCCTGCAGAGCCTCTTCTACCTGAGCTACATCGCGCTGTTCATCAGCTTCTTCAACATGGGGACCAATGATCGCGGCTACTTCCACGGGCGTGGGGAGAAGCACTGATCGCTTAGGGCGGATCAGACCAGCCCCCTTCCTTCGACCTGTTTCCCACCTTTCACCAGCAGCCACACGGCCAGCGCCATCTCACCGAGGATGCTCGGTATGGCTACCAGCATGAGGAAGATCTCCGCATGGTCCTGGTAGTTCGGCAGCAGGAAGTGTGCACAGGTGTCCACCATGTACATCAGGCCGGCGATGGCGAGGAAGATGGCGATGAATCGAGGTCGGCCGAGGATCCGTGCGAGCATCAGGAGATGTATACCGAAGAAGAAGAGCCCGATGAGCCAGATGGTGTCGAAGATGCGTACGTGTGCGAGGATCCCCTCGGCGTTTGTCTGTTCCAGCGCCAGGGGCAGCGCGAACACGGCCACGGCCATG
>JAGQVR010000240.1 GCA_020437875.1 Flavobacteriales bacterium | reverse complement strand
CTACGACCCGACCAGTGGCATCGAACACATGGACCGGCCGGCCGGCATGCCTGGAACCGATCGTGCATCGATCGACCACCGGGTTGGGAAATGGCATGACCTCTTCACGTGATGAACGCTCGGGCACGGATACCGATAAGGACCCGCAACCATCGACCACCAGCACATCCCCGTTCACGGCATACCGCTGCAGGCAGCCGTACTCCTCGATGAAAGGACAGAGGTGGCCGAACAACCCGTCGCTCGAACCGATGCCCTCGATGATGAACCGACCCCAAGGACCGATGTGGAATCGTCTGCGCCACGAATCACCGAGCTGGACGGTATCGATCGACCCGACGACGTAGTTCTCCGAACAATCGCCAAAGGTGCCACTGACCATCTCCCCATCGGTAAGGTCGAAGTCATAGAGCTGCTGTTCGTTCAGGAAGTCGGCGAATACGACCCACCACCGCTGTTCCTCCATGTCCTCACGCAAGGCACCGAGGTATTGGTCAAGTGGGAGGATGGCGTAGGGATCGGTCTCCCCGATGGCCCGGAGCGTATCCGTGCCCGTTCGAACGAGGCGGTGATAGTCCTGCCCTCCAATGACCGTATCACCATTCACAGTGATATCAAAGGCGGCGTGGTGGAAATAGAGACCATCGAAGTAAGCGAAGGTCTCCGTCCAAGTGGAACTTGGTTGCAGCCATCCGGACTGCGTCATTACCCGCAATGGGAGGATCAGCAGGAGGAATGCCTTCAAGCAAGCCCATGTCGATATTGATCGCGGTGGTCGCATGCCCCAAGATGCGCAGCCTGCACGCCTCTGCGGTCCGTTGATCGACGAACGGTTGGTTCCGTTCCGAGAATGCACTGAACAAGTCATTAGCGACCGATGGACGTTCTGTAAAGACCGGTCCTCGGACGGAATGAACGGTCAACCGTCCATCACATTAAGTTGGAATCGCTAACGCTAAACCCCCTCACATGGACCGGAACGTTACCATACTGTTCTTCACTGCGCTCCTATACGGAAGGGACCTGGGCGCCCAGAATTCTGCGGAGCTGGACATCAACGATGCGCGAGTCCGTTTCTACTCCAACGGTCTGCTCGGGCCTGACCTTCTGACCGGTGAGCCGGCCTATCTCGTTCCTGCCTCATCAGGCCTTTCTCCGTTGTATCGGGGTGGTCTATGGGTCGGCGGCCTGGACCCCGGTAGCAACCTTCACCTAGCCCTGCACCACCGTGGTGCCGATGACCAGCACGATTTCTACCCCGGACCACTCACCACCGATGGATCCGCGACCATTCTCCCTGCAGTATCCGAGGAATATGACCAGGTATGGTCCGTATACCGTGCCCAGATCGAAGTGCACCGGGCATACTTCGCCTGCCTCGAAGACCCGGCTTGCGATGTGGCCATCGCCTTCCCTGATGGGTATACCGTTCCACAGTCCATTGCGACCTGGCCGGCCGAGGGATCGGTCGATCTGGGGCAATCACCCTACCTCGCACCCTTCGTGGACCACGACAACGATGGCACCTACGACCCCTGGTCCGGGGATCACCCCTGCATACATGGTGACCAGGCGCTCTATACCATCTTCAACGACAAGGCCGGTCCGCACCTCGAGTCGAATGGACCACCCATCGGACTTGAGGTCCATGCCATGCCCTTCGCCTACAACACCGTTCCGGGTCTGGAACAGACGGTATTCGTCCAATACCACTTGATCAACAGAGGCACCCTCACCTTGACCGACTTCCGGATCGCCCACTTCGCCGATCTTGACCTCGGATGTGGACAGGACGATCACGTGGGCACGGATGCTGCACGGGGCCTGGTCTATGCGGTGAACGGTGCCGAAGTGGATAATGGATGCACCGGTACTCCAGGATATGGCGAACAACCTCCCGCATTCGGCATGGCGGTGCTGAAGGGGCCCTTGCTTGAGCCAGACGGTCTGGACAATGCCATGGTCCTCGAGGAACTGTATCAATATGGCACGGGCTACGCCGATGGCATCGTCGACAACGAGCGGTTCGGTCTGAGCCGTTCCATGTACTTCCTGGGTGCCGGCATGAGCGCGATGGTCGACCCGGACCCTCTGGTACCTCAGCACTATTACAACTATATGCGGGGGGTCTGGCGGGACAACAACGTGTTGACGTACGGCGGCAATGGCTACAACGTTCAACCCGGTGCTTTCCCTTCGGATCATGCCTTCCCCGGCGACACCGACCCTTTGGGCTACGGCACGGATGGCATCCCACAGGCGCCATGGACCGAATTTTCCGCAGGCAACACACCAGGGGACAGAAGGGCACTGGCCATCATGGGTCCGGGTACGCTCGAACCAGGAGAGCACATCGACCTACTGGTGGCGTACGTGTATGCGCGTGCGACCAACGGTGGTCCTCAAGCCAGTGTCACGGCTCTGCAGAACCGCGTGGACAGCGTGCGAACATTCGTACAAGGGATCGATGGCATGTTCGACCAGGGTGAGACCACTGGCCTTGCCTGTCAGCCAATAACAACTGGTATTGCAGGAACCAGCTTGTCCAATACCATCACCCTGTTCCCTAATCCAGCGGTCGACCACTTCACGCTGAGATGCACCGATCTCCCATCGGATGCAGCAATGGAACTCTACGACATGCAGGGAGCACAGGTGATCGATGCGCGACTGACGAGCGCGATGACAACGATCAACGTATCCGATCTACAAGCGGGGATATACTCGGTCCGAGTCCTGTCCGCGGGTATGGTAAAGGCGTTCCGGTTGGTCAAGGCCGAGTGACCCCACATCCATGTATCACTCCTCCTGCTCGAACAGTCGCTTGAAGAAGCCCTTCTCCTCTTCGCTCTTCCGGCCAACGTTAGCAATGCTGATCTCCCGGTCGATGGATGGTTGGATGGCGCGGATGAATGCATTGCGCAGGAGATCGACGATGGCGTACAGTACATGGGTGTCCGGCTTATCCAGTTCACCACTGAACTCCAACTTGGTGGCCACCTGGTCCTCCTTCGGGTTGCTGAGCACCGTACCGACCGTCCCCGCCAGCCCTTCCCACAGCTTGCGGAAGAAGGTATCACCTCGGTCCTCCGGACCGAGCACATCGAGGTCTTTGATCACTGGCTTCACGTAGCCTGCGAAGCGGCCGCCCTCCGTGGCGATCTCACTATACAGACCGAAGACCCCCTTGTTCACGTCAACGTTCGCATAGGCCTGGAAGAAGGCGTTGAACTCAGTGAGCCGCATGCCATCAAGGCTCACATCCAGGTCGAAGGCCGGTTCGCGGGCCAACGGGTTCAAACGCATTCCGAGGTCGAACCGGCCGCCATGGATGTTCGCCGTGGCCTTCACGCTCGCTGGAAGGAGAGCGGTGCTATCGTAGCTGTTGCGAAGGTTCAGAGCCAGCAGGTCCAGTTCATCCATCATGACATCCACCTCGGGACTGCTGGCCAGGTCGCGGTAGTGCAATTCCCCCCTGTTCACCTCCACCCGGTTGATGCGGAGCGGCATCAGATCGTCGAGAAGATCACCCAGGGAGGTGGTGTCCTTCTGCACTTCGCCAGGCTCCACCTTGTCCTTCGTGAAGCGCAACGATGGCCGCTCGATCACCAGCTCACCCACCACCGATCCGTGAAAGAGGGCCTTCCACTCCAAGGACAGGTCGATCACCGCCGCAGAAACGAACTTGGTCCGATCTTGGGAAATGGAATCCACACGATCGAGGAATAACCCCTCGATCCGATAGGCACCGCGGATGAGGGCCAGGTCCAGGTCATCGGCGTGACCATAGTAACCCGGCACCCTGGCCAGTCGATCATTCAGAAGGTGAAGCAGGACGTAGGGCAGGATGACACGTAGCACGACCACGGCCAGTGCAAAGAGCAGGATGATGCGCAAGCGCTTTCGGCGTCGTTCACGTGATGGTTCGGAGGTGGCCATGACCATCGCAGGACAATCTGCAGGCCGCGCTGCACCCGGGATCAACATGTGTTAACAACAGGGTCCCATCAGGAGCACACTCTTTCGTTTCATTTGTAACCATTACGAACGGAACGACCATGCCTGCCTCCTCCATCGGATACTGGTGCTCCATCGCCGCACACCAGTACTTCGCCAGGCTCCAGGCGAAGCTGGCCACGTTGGAGATCACCAACTGGTACTACG
>JAGQVR010000239.1 GCA_020437875.1 Flavobacteriales bacterium | reverse complement strand
CGCACCTTCACCTGGCCATCGATGCGGCCCTTGTAGTCGATCTCGCCGTTGGGCAGTTCCGCCGCACGGTCGCCTGTCTTGTACATCCTCCCGCCCTTGATGAACGGATCCGTGAGGAAACGTTCGGCGGTAAGGTCATCACGACCGATGTAACCCGTGGCGACGCACGCACCACCGAGATAGAGTTCACCTTCCTCGCCCTTCGGGACTTGCTTCATCTGCTCGTCGAGCACGTAGAGCTTCACATTGTCGATGGCGGTGCCGATGTTGGGCAATGCGGGCCAGGTCGAAGGATCGCCCTTCAGTTCAAGCTCGCTCACCACATGGCCTTCCGTCGGGCCATACTGGTTGCAGAAGCGCACGCCCGGCAATTGCTTGAACAGGTTGATGATCGCGGGTGTGATCTTCAACTGCTCGCCACTGGTGAAGACCTCCTTCAAGCTGGAAGGCACTTCGCCGGTGCGCTCCACCGCTTCCGCGAGGTATTGCAGCGCCACGAAGGGCACGATGATGCGGTTGATCTTCTCAGCGATGATCTTGCGCAGGAGTTGCGTGCTGTTCAGTCGATCCTCATCGGTGATCAGGACCAATGTGCCGCCCTGCGCGAACGTGGTGAAGAGTTCCTGGAAGCTTACGTCGAAGCTGATCGGCGCGAACTGCAGGGTGCGGTCACCCGCCTTCAATACCGACGTGCGCAGTTGCCATTGGATCAGGTTCAGCAATGGTGCGTGGTGCATGGCCACACCTTTCGGCCGGCCGGTGCTGCCACTGGTGAAGAGGACATAGGCGAGGTTCTCGGGCGTGGCGGGGCATTCGCCCTCGAAGCGCGGTCCGTTCACCAGGTCGATCTCCTCGATCAGGAGCACGTTGGCCGCGGTGCCTTTGAACAGGTGCTGGTGCGCCTTGTTGGTGATCACCACCGGGGGCTTGGCGTCCTCCAGCATGCCCGTGATCCGCTCGGCGGGGTAGGTGGGATCGATGGGGAGATAACCCGCCCCCGCCTGCACGATCCCAAGGACCGAGATGATGAGTTCCGGGGATCGGTCGAGGCAGATGCCGACAGTTCGGTCCGGACCGGCACCAGAGCCGCTGAGCACCGCGGCGAGGCATCGAGCCGAACGGTCGAGGTCGGAATAGTCGTACCGTTCCGACCCATGTGACAGGGCCGGTGCCGATGGATCGGTCCGAAGTCCGTTATTGAAGAGATCCTGGATCGAGAGAGGTCGATTAGCGCTGCTCATGTGCGTCGGAGAGACATTCTTTGGGCGTTCGACAATGTTGTCGAGTGCCTACGGGGGCTGTTGGATCGTGGATAAGTGCTCTTCAGAGCGACCGTTTTGAACGTGTTTCCAGCGAAAAGGTTAGTCCGTTCGCGGGGTCACTGGTGTAAGCCTCGTCACGCCGATCGACCGCGAAATTACCTCCGTTGGTCGATGGATTGGTTGAGTTCGTCGAAGATGGATGAGGTCAGTTGTTCACACAGTTCCGCAGGGGCTGTTCATTTCATCGATCAAACCACCCATTTCACCGAAAGAATCCAGCAATGACGGGCTTTCCAGGAGGAATGGGTTATCAACGATCGTCCCATCAAGGCACCCATTTCCGGTAGTTTCGCCCCCCGTTCTCAGGGGACCTGGAAGGATGTCGGCTTTGTCTGTTGAGGTTTCTCGCACTTGCACTACCCGTATCATCGGGTCGGCCATCAGGTCGGGTCGGATCCGCCGGATCGCGGGGTGTTCCCGTCGAGCTGCGGAACTCACTGGACTCCAGGAGGATTTGTTGACATTGGTGCGCCGGCGGCGAACAGCAACGTCACGCGGTCGTAACCCCGGCCTATCGGATCACGGTAAAAGGGTCGGTCATTCCGGCACTCCTGCCTTGTTCCGTGCACTGCCTTGCTACGGAACGATCATGAAAGGAAGGGGCGGTCGGTCTGCCGATCAACCAACTTCTGCCATGACGATGGTCCGTTCCCTTTTCTCCACGTTGGCTTTGCTGCTGGCGCTGGGTGTTCTCGGTCAAACCGTTTCGGAGCGCGCTGCGGTGCGTCTTACCGCCACCGTTCAGCCGGGCACCCCGAGCATCACGCTCTCATGGGTCCCCATAAGCAGCACCTCCTCCTTCACGGTCTATAGGAAGTTGAAGTCTGCGACGAGTTGGGGGTCCGCGGTGGCCACTCCTTCTGCGAGCGCGACCTCATGGACGGACAACTCGATCACCGTTGGGACCAACTACGAGTATCGCGTGGTGCGTGTTTCCGGTGGCGTCACGGGGAACGGGTATATCAACACGGGCATCGATGTGCCGTCGGTCGACTATCGGGGGAAGATGATCCTCTTGGTCGACAACACCCTTGCGGGTGCGTTGAGCAATGAGATCGACCAGTTGATGCTCGACATGCGTGGGGACGGCTGGCATGTCCTGCGTTCCGATGTATCACGCACGGCTTCCGTCACCAGTGTGAAGGCTGTCATCCAGGGACATTACAACAGTGATCCGACCAATGTGAAGGCGCTGTACCTGCTTGGTCACGTGCCGGTCCCGTACTCCGGCAACGTCTATCCCGATGGCCATGATGATGCCCGTGGAGCACGACCGACCGATGGGTACTACGCGGATATGGACGGCAACTGGACGGACAACACGGTGAACGTGACCGTCTCCAGTACGCAGCGGACCTGGAACACGCCGGGTGATGGCAAGTTCGACCAAAGTGATTTCCCCTCTCCATTGGAGTTGCAGGTGGGTCGAGTTGACATGTACGACATGCCCGCGTTCGGCACGACCGAGGTGGAACTGATGCGCAACTACTTGAACAAGGCGCATGGGTACAAGGTGAAGAACTGGGAGGCGGATCCGCGGGGCATCGTGATCGATAACCTGCAATGGTTGGGGAACCCGGTTGCGGCCAGCGGCATGCGTACCGCACCGCTCACGGGCAACGCGGACCTCTTCGTGAACCCCGCCTTCGGATCGTTCGGCTCCTATGTCAACGGCCAGAGCTACCTGTGGACCTACCACTGCGGTGGTGGACTGCAGGCCGTCGATAATGGGGTGGTGACGTACAACGGTACCGATGGCGGTGCCACCACCCAGCAACTCGCCTCCTCGGTCACGATGGGTGGTGTGTTCAATATGGCGCTGGGCAGCTTCTTCCTCGATTGGGACAACAGGAACAACTTCCTGCGTGCGATCATCGCCCGCGGCGATGGATTGACCAACTGCTGGGCCGGGATCCCCGCGTGGTATTTCCATCACATGGGGATGGGGGAGAACATCGGCTACAGTGTGCGTCAGACGATGAACAACACCGGAGCCTACCTGCCCCTGACCGAGGGCTGGCAATCCTCCATCGGGAGGACCCACCTGGGCCTGATGGGGGACATATCGCTGCGCATGAAGATGGTCACCCCGCCATCGAACCTGGTCATCACCAATAGTGGCGGTCACCCTTCCTTCACCTGGTCGGCATCCTCCGAGCAGGTCATTGGTTATCACCTCTACCAGTTCGGCACGGACGGGACCATCTCGCGGATCACGACCACCCCGGTGACGGGTACGAGCCATGTGGATCCGGCGATCCCATTCGTCGGTGGACGGGACTACATGGTACGTGCCGTGAAGCTCGAGACCAACGTCAGCGGCAGCTACCAGAACCTGTCCTTGGGGGCCATCGGCACATCCACGGGTGCGGCCGCTCCGGATTGCCTCGGCGTGATCGGTGGAACGGCAACGGTGGGTTCCGCTTGTAACGACGGCGACCCATGCACGACGAACGATGTGTACGCTTCGAACTGCCAGTGCGCCGGGACCCCTGCAGCGGACAATGATGGCGATGGCATCTGCAACGCACAGGACAACTGCCCGAACGTGGCCGGCCAGATCGGTTCGTCGTGCAATGACGGTGATCCCTGCACTACGAACGATGTGCTGAACGCCAACTGTCAATGTGCGGGCACTCCCGGGCCGGACAACGATGGTGACGGTATCTGTAACGCGCAGGACAGCTGCCCGAACGTGGCTGGCCAGATCGGATCTTCCTGTAACGATGGTGACCCCTGCACGATCAACGATGTGCTGAACGCCAATTGCCAGTGCGCGGGTACGCCTTCGCCGGACAGCGATGGCGATGGGGTCTGCAATGCCCAGGACAACTGCCCGAACGTGG
>JAGQVR010000023.1 GCA_020437875.1 Flavobacteriales bacterium | reverse complement strand
AATGCCAGGGTGACAGCACGGGTGTCATCGAGCTGAGCCCGTCAGGTGGTACCGCACCCTACACGATCGATATAGCGGGTCCCAACGGATTCCAATCCGGACAAGCCGGAAATACCGGCCTGGTCGCAGGCGATTACAGCATCCATATCTCCGACGCGCTCGGATGCATGACGGATACATCGATCACGCTCTCCGAACCCGTGGATGGCGTCTCTGCCGAACTCACACTCTCCGTCTACCCATCCGGCACCAACGTGAGCTGCTTCGGTGCCAGCGACGGTGCCATCGATGCGACCATCACCGGCGGTTCCGGTCCGTACGCGTTCAGCTGGCGCGGTCCGGACGACATCGAGTTCACCACGGAGGACATCACCGGTCTTCCCGCTGGTGACTACAACTATGAGCTCGTGGTGACCGATGCGAACAATTGCAGCTTCTTCACCGTGGTCACCTTGACCCAGCCTGACGGTGCACTGTACACGAGCACCGTTACCACGAATTACAATGGCTCGGGCACGACCTGTCACGGGGCCAGTGATGGCGCCATCGACCTGACGATCGGAGGTGGTAACGGAGGATATGCGCACAGCTGGACCGGCCCCGACGGGTTCAGCAGTGCACAGGATGACCTGACCGCTCTCGCTGCTGGCACCTACGTCGTGACCGCTACCGACATGAACGGATGCACTGCCGTGGAGACCGTGGTGATCACCACACCAGAACCGGTGGTACCGACCCTGAACACCTCGAACTTCCCCGGTGGATCGGAGATATCATGCGCCAACAGCACCGACGGTTCCATCGAGACCGTGGTGACGGGTGGTAGCTTCCCATTCACCTATGCCTGGAGCGGCCCTGGTGTGGGTGTCGCGACCGGACCGATGATCACGGGCCTGGGTCCAGGCACCTATTGCGTCTTGATCACCGATGCCAACGGATGCGAAGCCCAGGACTGCAGTACCCTGCAAGCCCCCTCGGTGCTCGAAGCCACGACAAGCAGCACTTCGGCGGCATGTGCAGGCAATAACGGGACCGTGGACCTGACCGTCTCCGGTGGTAGCGCCCCGTTCCAGTTCGAATGGGACAACGGTGCCACGACCGAGGACCTCACCGATCTTGGCCCCGGTGACCTCAATGTGCTCGTGACGGATGCGAACGGGTGCACCACCCAGGCATCGGCCACCATCATCGGGTCACCGGTACTGGAAGCCGATGCGGCCACCAGCTCCACCCCCTGCCATGGCGGGGCCTCAGGTTCCTTGGACCTGACCGTGACCAGTGGCACTGCTCCGTTCACTTTCGCCTGGAGCCACGGTGCGACGACCGAGGACCTCGAAGGCCTTTCCGCCGGGAGCTACACCGTTTCGATCGTGGACGGCGCCGGCTGCACCTTCCAAGGAACCTACGTGGTGCACCAACCCGAAGCGATCACCTTCGACACGCTGCTGAGCAGTTATGCATCAGGATCCAACGTGAGCGCGTTCGGTGCAGAGGATGGCAGCATCGCCAACGCGGTGAGCGGTGGAAGCGCACCTTTCGACTTCTCCTGGTCGAACGGAGCGGGTACGGAGAGCATCTCCGGGCTGGCGGCCGGGACCTATACGTTGATCGTGACCGACGCGAACGGATGTGTAGCGACCCTGGTGGTGGAGCTCAACGAGCCGTCCGACCTCGCCATGCCCACGGCCTTCAGCCCGAACGGCGACCGCGACAACGAGCGGTTCGTGGTCCGTGGGATCGAAGCCTATCCGAAGAACCTGTTCACTGTGGTGAACCGCTGGGGTAATGTGGTGTATGAACGACCCGACTACCAGAACGAATGGGCCGGTGAGAGCAACCAGGGCGGGCAGCTCCCGAACGGAACCTACTTCGTGATCCTGAGTATAAACGACGGTACACGCACCCTCCAAGGGTACGTTGACCTGCGCCGCTGATGCTCGAACGAACCATGCGCCAACATCGTCACATACACGCAGCGCTGCTCGCCCTCGCTTGTTCCATGTCAGCGATGGCGCAGCAGGAGGTCATGGTGAGCCAGTACATGTTCAACCAGCTCTTCCTCAACCCGGCCTATGCCGGAAGTCATCCGTACATGAGCGGAAGCCTGTTGCATCGCAGCCAATGGCTGCAGGTGGAGGGTGCTCCGCGAACGAGCATGATGGCCCTGGACGCCCCTCTCCTGAACGGGAAGATGGGAGCCGGCCTTACCGTGGTGCACGACCAGATCGGCGTGAGCAGGGACCTGGACATCGCAGGCCACTATGCCTATCACCTTCGGCTCAGCCCGGAGAGCAAGCTCGCATTGGGCCTGCGCGCGGGTGTTTCCGTCTACTCCGCCCGACTCAGCCAGCTGACCTATTGGGATGCCAACGACCAGGTCTTCCAGGGCGATATCACCAACAAACCAGTGGGCAAGTTCGGATTCGGCCTGTACTGGTACGACCACTACTCCTATGTCGGCCTCTCCGTACCCACCATCCACGCCACGGACAAGGGCATCGTACAGAACATCAACGGGGTGACCACCGACTACTTCACCCAGCACTATTACCTCCACGCGGGGCATGTGTTCAACCTCAACGAATCGTTCGACCTCAAGCCCAGCACCATGGTGCGATTCACGCCAGCGGCGCCCGTCGAGGCCGACATCAATTGCAACGTCCTCTATCGCTCGCGCATCTGGCTGGGTATGGGCTATCGTACCGGGGATGCCTTGGTTGGCATGCTCGAGTACCAGGTGAACCCCATGCTGCGCATCGGCTACGCCTATGACATGTCCACCTCAAGGATACGCACCTACACAAGCGGAAGTCACGAAGTGATGCTCGGCCTGGACTTCGGCAAGGAGCCCATCCGCATCCGATCGCCACGCTATTTCTGATGATGAAGACTGACAGGATATGGCCGCTTCTCGCAGCGCTCGCCGTGCTCTCCGGGTGCACGAGCACGCGCACGCAACTCGCCGACCAGGCCTACGACCTGATGCAATACCAGAGGGCGGAGCGGTTGTATGAGAAGGTACTCGCCCACCAGGAGGACCGTACGGTGCGTGCCCGCCTGGCAGATGCTTACCGCAGACACAATGCCTGGGAGCAGGCCCTTGAGCACTATCGCATCCTGCACACCGCACATCCATTGAGCGGTGATACGGCCCTGCACTTCGGAGAGGTCCTGCGCGTCTCTGGTGAACAGGATGAGGCCGCGGACATGTTCCTGCGTGTGCTGGAACAGACGCCCGAGAACGGATACGCCATGGATCTCTTCGGTTCCACCCAGGGTTATGGCTCCTTCTACGTCGACTCCGCTCGTTTCTTCGTCAACCGCATCACCATCCCCGGTGTCTCCACCGCCATCGCGGGGATCCCCTACAGGAACGGGCTCCTATTCGCTGGTGAGAAGGATGCGGACAAGAGGAACGGCAATCCGTGGAACGGCCACTCCTTCCTCGACCTGTACCACACGACCTCAAAGACGGAGGTGACCTGGCTGCCAGCCGTGCCGATCCCAGGGACCGTGAACGGCATCTATCATGAGGGGCCTGCCGCGCTGAGCCCGGACGGTCGAACGCTCTATTTCACCCGTAGCAACTACGCACAGCGCAAGCTCCTGAAGGACGAGCGGAACACGAGCCAGCTGATGCTCTTCCGGGCACGCATGGACAGCACCGGCGCATGGGGCGACCTGCACGCCTTCGCATACAACGGCGACCATTGGTCCACCGGACACCCTGCTCTGAGCAGCGATGGACGCACCCTGTACTTCGCTTCGGACCGACCGGGAGGTCTTGGTGGATCCGACATCTGGCGCTGCCGTGACAATGGTACCGGCTGGTCGGAGCCCGAGAACCTCGGACCAACGGTCAACACACCGGGCAACGAAGTGTTCCCAACGGTGAACGGGAATACCCTGCACTTCGCGAGCACGGGTCACCTCAACATGGGGGGACTGGACATCTTCGAGACGCAGGAGAACGACGGGCAATGGTCGGAACCGATCAACTTGAAGGCACCGATCAACACGCCGCAGGACGACTTCTTCTTCATGATGGATAGCACCGGCAAGGCCGGCTTCCTCAGCAGTGATCGCGATGGTTCCGACCAGATCTACGCCTTCACGCTGTACGAGCCGATGTTCGACCTGGTGGGTTTCACGCTGGATGACGAGGGGAACTTCCTTCCGGATGTGGCCGTCACGCTCACCCACCTCGGGACCGGTGAGGACGATTCCACCCTGTCCGGACCGGGCGGCCTGTTCAGTTTCAAGTTGAAGCCGAACAGCGACTACACCCTGCGCGGCTCTCGTGAGGATATGCTGAGCGTCTCGCGCATGGTCAGCACCAAAGGCCTCACCAGCCGGGACACGATCAACACCCCCTTGCATATGACCCGCCTGCGCCTTGGCGAGGCCATTGCCATCAATAACATCTATTACGACTACGACAGTTGGGACATCCGTCTGGATGCGGCCATGGAACTCGACAAGATCGCAAGCCTGTTCATGGAGAACCCACGCATGTCCTTCGAGCTGGGATCCCATACCGACAGTCGCGGTGGTGACCTTTACAACCTGGTGTTGTCCGATGCACGCGCGAACGCCGCGGTCAACTACCTCATCCAGCGCGGCGTGGACCCCGACCGCATCACCGCAAAAGGCCACGGCGAAGAACGCCTGGTGAACGGATGCGGGAACGGCGTGCATTGTTCCGAGGAGGAACACCAGGCCAACCGGCGGACGGAGTTCACCGTGACGAACGTGGCCAGCATGGCTGATTCGAACGGTCGCCCCTGAGGTCTACTTCACAGCGACCTGGCGACGGACCACATCGCTGAACGGGACGCCCTCGATCCGGGAGGTGACCCAGGAAAGGACATCGAAGTACTTCAGGACAAGGCTTTCATTCGCGTCCGTCAACAAGACCTCGAACTTCTCGAGCATCGATCGGAACAGTTCACGCTTCGCCACTGGATCAGGTGTGCGGGCCAGCTTCTTGATGTGCTCCATGAGCACCGTTTCCATGCCATCGGCACGCTGCCGCTTGTTCAGGAACCTGTGGGTGGAACGCACGATGTACTCGAGCAGGTCGTAATTACCGAGTTCGTAATGGATCACCAGGTTGAACAGCCGGGCGTAGGTGAAGATGTCCTGGCGCAGGGTGGGCTCATTGTCGTTCAACACCTTGTTCAGCCAGAAGAGCGCCTTGTTCATCTCCCCGCCCCCGAAGTGCACACAGGCCAGCGTGAAGTAGAATTCCAGTTCATGTTCCTTGTGAAGGCGGTCACCCAGCTGCTCCATCCCCTCGATCACGGTCGGGGTGAGCGCGATGGCCTTGGCGTGTTCCCCGCTACGGTCAAGCAAGCGCAGTTCACCGAGGAAACTGGCCACGAAGACCTGGGCTTCGATGTTCTGCCCGCCGAAGCCGGACTGGCCCGGAAGCTCGCGCAGGTACTTGATGTTGCCCTTGGCGTTCTTCAGGTCCTTCAGCTCGATCTGTGCGTTGACGATGTAGTGGAGGGTGCGGATGTAACGCTTCGGCAGGTCTGAACGGATCTGCACGTGGTCATCAAGGATCTGCCGCACCCGCTGGAACTTCTCCAAGCTGGTCGCCCAGTCGCGCTTGGCCCACTGGCAGAAGCCCTGGGTGTAGTAGCAGATGGTGGCGGCCCGACGTGAGAGCGCCGTGTTCTTCCCCTTGATCAGCGGATGCTCGCTGATCTCCTCCACCATCGCATGCTCCTCCTCCGTCCGCACATAGCCCCCGCTCCTGAACACGTAATTGATCTTGCTGTAGAGGATATGGTAGGCCGCCAGGTTCCGGAGCCGCTCCACGACATCACGCTCCTCTTCGATCAACGCATCGAGGTCCTTGGTGAATTCCCCGCTCTCGTACGCTTCCTCCAGAAGCATCTTCTCCCAGCTCAGGAGCTCGAACCAGTAGTAGAACCTTTCATTCTCCTTGGCGATCCGCTTGGCCCGATGCAGGAGTTTGTTGCACTCCGAATACAGCGCCTTCTGGTAGAGTATCTCGATGTTCTTGATCTCCTGCTTGAGGATCCCGCTGACCGAGCTCTCCGCATGGAAGGCCCGCAGCGACTTCAGGATCAGCTTGTACAGGTGGTTCTTCTCCGACGGCAGGTGCTTGATGAAGGTCTCCTTCGCGAACTGCTTCTTGATCGCGTCCTCATCATAGGCCTTCTGCTTGTCGATCGCATCGAAGATCCGCAGGTAGTTCTTGTCCCCCGCCTGTAGCGAGGAATGCAGCTTGAAGAACCGCTTCTCCGATTTGGTCAGCGACTTGATCAGGTCGTGCAGTTCGGTACTTGGCTTCATAGGGTTGAGCGTTCTGGTTAGGATCCCAACCAGTAGCACCAAAGTTAGGGATCCAGAGATCCCACGCCATGATGGATGTCGCCTCTACATTTGAACATGCACCCGATACGTGGAACCCCGCTCCTACTGGCCATCGTACTCCTCGCCACGTGCGTACACGTGGAAGCGCAACACACCTGTGCTGAGTCCAAGCAGCGGGTCCATCGCAAGGCACCCGCCAAGAGCGGGAACGGAACACCGGCCCCCATCGACATCCTCCACCAGCGGATCACGCTGGACCTCACGCTGGGGAACCTGATCCGGGGCGCCTGCACGATCACCGCCGTCCCTCGTGTTGATGCCTTGGAGAGTTTCGAGCTGCACCTCGAAGGCCTGACCACCGATTCGGTGACCGCGTCGGGAATGATATGGAGCCATGCACAGGAGGGCATTGTCCTGACGCTGTTGCCTGATCTCCCTTTGAACACATCGGACACCGTCGTGTTCACCGTCCATTATAGCGGCGACCCGGTGACCGACCCGAGCGGCTTCGGTGGCTTCTACACCAACACCGCGCTCATCTATAACCTGGGCGTGGCCTTCGAGAGCGTGCCGCATTCCTATGGGCGCACCTGGTTCCCCTGTTTGGACGACTTCGTGGAACGGAGCACCTATGAATTCCACATCCGCACAGCCGGCGGGAAGAAGGCGTGGTGCAACGGCTCCCTGATCGAGCGCATCCAATCGGGCGGGGATACGTTGATCAACCACTGGTCCTGTCAGGGTAGCATGCCAGCCTACCTGGTCTCCGTCGCGGCTGCGAACTATGTAGTGGCGCGCGACACATTGGCCACCACCCTGGGCGGGACCGTTCCCGTTGAGCTCATCGCTTCAGCGAACGACACGGCGGACATGCGCACCTCCTTCACCCATCTTGCCGATGCCTTCGCACATTTCGAGGACCGCTTCGGTCCCTATCGATGGGAAAAGGTGGGCTATGTGCTCACGCCCGTCGGTGCCATGGAGCACAGCACCAGCATCCACTATCCATCATCCATCGCCGATGGCACACTGTCCTATGAGGCCACGATGGCCCATGAACTCGCACACCATTGGTTCGGCAACCTCGTGACCTGTGAACGCGCGGAGGAGATGTACATCAATGAAGGCTTCGCAGAGTACCTCAGCTACCTCTTCCTTGAGCAGGTCTATGGGCGGGCACGTTACATGTCCGAGGTCCGCTCCAACCACCGGAGCATGGTGCAACGTGCGCACCTGGTCGATGAAGGCTGGTGGGCGCTGGGCGACATGCCCCAGACATGGACCTACGGCACCACCACCTACAACAAGGGCGCCGATGTCCTGCACAGCCTGCGCAGTTACCTGGGTGACGAGGCCTTCTTCGAAGGATTGACGAGCTTCCTTGGCACGTATGCCTTCGAACCGGTGAACACGACGATGCTGCGTGACCACCTGAGCATGACGAGCGGGACGGATCTCACCCCCTTCTTCACGGATTGGATCATGCAACCAGGATGGGCCGCCTTCGAGGTCGATGCCCAGATGGTGACACCAGGCGATGAAGGCTGGGTCGTCCAGCTCACGCTGGGCCAGAAGCTATTCGGCCCCGCACTTCCCTACACCGAGGTGCCGCTGACCTTGGCCATCATCGGGACGGACACCACCAACGTGTTCCGGGACACCATCCCAGTTGGTGGAACGAGCACGGACGTGACCATGACCATTCCTTTCGAACCCGCGTACATCTGGCTGAACGACGACGATCGTCTCTCCCTGGCTTTCACCGGAAGCACCCACATGGTGACGAACACCGTCGCCATCAACTCCACACCGGCGAATTTCGAATTGCGCCCACGCACCGGTCCGACCACGCTCATCCGCATGGAACAATACTGGGTCCCGGCCGATGAAGGGACCTTCGCCGAACCTTTCGCCTATGTCATCTCGCCCGACCGTTACTGGCGTTTCACCGGTGACTGGTCCGACCCGCAACGATTCGGCGGTCGACTGTTCTATGATGGACGTGAGAACATCAACACCCTTGACCCCGGGTTGCTGCATGATACGCTCGGGGTCACTTTCCGCGAGGATAGCCTCGTTCTATTGCATCGATCGGGCCCTGATGCGCCTTGGGCGAAATGGAGTGACCAGGTATTCCCCATGGGATCCGCCACGGACGGTTTCGGAAGGATGGACCTCGACAGCCTTGCGACTGGCGAGTACGTGCTGGCCTGGCGGACAAGCCCGGTGGGGATCCTTGCGCCAGCTGGCCCGGGCGCCTGGCAGATCGGCCCCAATCCGGCGACGACCTCGATCAACATCCGGACCGACGCGTCCACGGTGCAGGGTCTGGTGAGATTGCTCGATGCCCGTGGACGGACCGTGCGATCCGGAACGCTTGTCGGTTCAGCGATGACCTTGACCACCGAAGGACTCGATGCCGGCGGCTATTCCGTGATGTTCTCGAATAGTTCCGGGACCGATATCCACATCGGCAACGTGGTCATCACCCGTTGATCCACCGTTCGGCTCCAGCGCGCTTGTACGACCTTCGTCCGACTGATGCGCAATTTGATCTCGCTCCTGATCAAGCTCGTCCTGTTCTGGATGGGGCTCTTCCTGCTGCAACAGGCCTGCTTCATCTTCTTTGATACCACACGACTGGCCGGCATCTCGAACGCGGCGTTATGGCATGGCTTCCGACGCGCCCTGCCCATGGACCTCGCCACGGCCTGTTACCTGGTCCTGCCGATCGCACTCTGCGGGATCGTGCTGTTGTTCCATGAACTGCGTTCCGTGCGCCGGATCCTGCGGCCGCTCACCATCGTGTTCGTGGTCATCACCTGTTTCATCAACGTGTGCGACATCGCCCTCTTCACCGCATGGGGCACCAAGGTCAACCATAAGGCACTCTCCTACCTGGCCTATCCGGAGGAGGCGATGCATGCGGCCGCCGGTGCGCCCGTGGCACAGTTGACCGTCATCTTCCTTGCACAATGCGCCCTTTCCCTTCTCCTGCTCTTCCGGATCGACCATGACCGCTCCTTGCTGGCGACGGGAAGATGGCAGCGCTTCGCAGCCCCCGTCCTGCTTCCGCTCACCATGCTCATTGGCATGCGTGGTGGAACGCAACCCTTTCCGATCGATCGGAGCTGGTCCTACTACAGCGCGCATCCCATCCTGAACCTTGGTGCGCTCAACGGCACCTGGAACGTGATCGTCCTCCTGGCGGAACCGCCCGAGATCGCAACGAACCCCTATGTATTCATGGCAGGCGAGGAGGCCGAAGAACGCTTCAGAGCCATGCACCCGGCAGGTAGTGGGC
This sequence comes from Flavobacteriales bacterium, assembly GCA_020437875.1. GTDB lineage: Bacteria > Bacteroidota > Bacteroidia > Flavobacteriales_F > PHOS-HE28 > PHOS-HE28. The sequence continues at coordinate 9,126 of JAGQVR010000023.1, read as the reverse complement.
CATCGCAACGCATCCTGACCGCTCACCGGCCGAACATCATGCTCATCCTGCTGGAAAGCTGGACCGCCGATGTGGTCGGGGTGCTCGGCGGTGACAGCGGTGTGACCCCGGGCTTCGACAGGCTGGCGACCGACGGCCTGCTGTTCACGAACTTCTACAGCACCGGATACCGAACGGAACAAGGGTTGTGTGCCACCATCAGCAGTTTCCCTTCCCAACCGAAGACCACCATCATCAGGCAGTACGGCAAGTTCGACCGGTTGCCCAGCCTGGTGAACGTACTGGACTCCACCGGGTACCGGTCCACTTATTACTATGCTGGTGATGTGTCCTTCGCGAACACGCGTGCCTACCTCGAGGCGATGGGCTTCGACAAGGTGCACGATGAGAATTCGTTCCACATCAAGCGCCGCACACCTTGGGGCGCTTATGACGAGGAGTTGTTCGCCTTCCACTTCGACGACACGCAGAGCGCAGAAGGCCCGTTCTTCCACACGGTGATGACCAGCACGAGCCATGAACCTTTCGACGTACCGGTGGATGAGGGATTCCCGGGCAGGGATCAACCCCAGCAGTACCGGAACAGCGTTCACTACACGGATCGTACGCTCGCCACCTTCCTGGACGACTGCCGACAACAGCCCTGGTACGATAGCACCCTGGTCATCATCGTCGCGGACCATGGTCATTACCTGCCACACAACCGGGGCAACTACGCTGCGGAACGCCATCGCATCCCGCTTCTCCTGACCGGCGGTGCGTTGAAGCCCGAGCTGCGTGGGACCATCAACGCCACATTCGGTTCACATGTCGACCTCGCCGCGACCCTGCTGGCACAGATCGGCCAGCCTGGCTTTCGATCATCATGGAGCAAGGACCTCTTCGACCCGACCATCCCCCACTTCGCGTTCTGGACCTTCGATGACGGTTTCGGTATCGCGGATGCAGGGCAATGCCAGGTCTACGACAACCTGTCCGGCCTGTTGCTTCAACGAAGGGATACAACGAGAAGCGGTCCGCAGGATGACGAGCAACTCCTCAATGGGAAGGCGCTGGAACAGGTGCTGCTGGATCAATACCTCGGTCTGAGCCAGTAGGTCGATCACGCCACTGACGGATGGGACCCGCATGAGGGCGGATCACCAACGAAGCGACAGTTGGAAGGACCGATGAACGACTAACGTCCGACGTAACGCAGGTTCCTGCCCGGATACCGCCCGGCGGCTCCCAACTGCTCTTCGATCCGCAACAACTGGTTGTACTTCGCGATCCGATCGCTGCGGCTCGCACTACCCGTCTTGATCATGCCGCAGTTCAGGGCCACGGCCAGGTCGGCGATGGTGTTGTCCTCGGTCTCCCCGCTGCGATGGCTCATGATGCTCGTGTAGCCGGCGCGGTGCGCCATGTCCACGGCTTCGATCGTCTCGGTCAGGGTACCGATCTGGTTCACCTTCACGAGGATGCTGTTGGCGATGTCCTTCTCGATCCCTTCGCTCAAGCGCTGGGTGTTCGTGACGAAGAGGTCATCACCCACGAGCTGCACCTTGTCGCCGATGGTCTCGGTCAGCAGCTTCCAGCCATCCCAGTCATCCTCGCTCATGCCATCCTCGATGCTCACGATGGGGTAACGCTTCGCCCAATCGGCCCACATCGCCACCATCTCCTTGCTGGTGAGACTGTCGCCGGTGCTCTCAAGGGTGTAGCGCTTCTTCTTCGCGTCATAGAATTCCGTGCTGGCGCAATCCAGCGCGAGCACCATGTCCTGGCCGGGTTCGTAGCCGGCCTGTTCGATGGCCTGCATCACCAGCTTTAAGGCGTCCTCGTTGCTGGGCAGGTCCGGCGCGAAGCCGCCTTCGTCGCCCACGTTCGTGCTAAGGCCCTTCTTCTTCAGGACGGCCTTCAGGGCATGGAAGACCTCCGCACCCATCCGCAGACCATCCGCGAATCGCTTCGCTCCGACCGGCATGATCATGAACTCCTGCACGTCGACCTTGTTGTCCGCGTGCGCACCGCCATTGAGGATGTTCATCAATGGCACGGGGAGCATGTTCGCGTTCACACCACCCACGTAGCGGTACAAGGGAAGACCGGCCTCGCTCGCCGCGGCCTTGGCCACCGCCAGGCTCACACCCAGGATCGCGTTGGCACCCAGGTTCGACTTGTTCCGCGTGCCGTCCAGTGCGATCAATGCCTTGTCGATCATCGCCTGATCCGTCACCAATGCACCGTTCAATTCGGTGTTCAGCGTGTTGTTCACGTTCTCCACCGCCTTCAGCACGCCCTTTCCCAGATAGCGCTTCTTGTCCCCGTCCCGCAGTTCGGCGGCTTCGTGCGCTCCGGTGCTGGCCCCACTCGGTACTGCGGCCCGACCCATGTGTCCGGTATCGGTCCACACGTCCACTTCAATGGTCGGATTGCCCCGTGAATCGAGGATCTCACGGGCCAGGATCTTGGCGATCAAACTCATGCTAAAGGCGTTAGGCTTTCTGGGAATGGACGCGTTCTACGGCAACGGCGTCACGCATGTTCTCAATGAACCGATCGAAGAGGTAGCGACTGTCGTACGGACCAGGGCCCGCCTCCGGATGGTACTGCACCGCGAAGACCGGCCGGTCCTTCATCCGGAATCCTGCGACACTTCCGTCGTTGAGATGCAGGTGCGTGATCTCAACCCCGGCATGCGCTTCCGCATCGCTCCTGCGCACAACGAAGCCATGGTTCTGAGAGGTCACCTCGTCCCGGCCCGTTGTCAGGTCCTTCACCGGGTGGTTGATGCCGCGGTGCCCATGGTGCATCTTCTCCGTGGCCATGCCCAGGCTCTCCGCGATCAACTGGTGACCTAGGCAGATCCCGAATACTGGAGATCCACTTTCCACCACCTGGCGCACCAGCTTCACGGTCTCACCCATGGCGCCTGGATCACCAGGACCATTGCTCAGCATGAAGCCATCCGGTTTCCAGGCCTGCATCTCGTGGATGGACGATCCCATGGGGAAGACACGCACGCGGCACCCCCGTTCGGTAAGGCATCGTTCGATGTTGCGCTTCACACCGAAGTCGACCAATGCCACCCGGAAGGTCCCGTCGGCCGGCCCTACATCGTACGCCTCCTTCGTGGTCACGGTGCTCGAAAGTTCAAGGCCCGCCATGTCCGGCGCAGCCGCCAGCCGCGCCTTCAATAGGTCGAGGTCCATCTCGGTCGAACTGATCAGGGCGTTCTGGGCGCCATTGTCCCGGATATGGCGGACCAACTTCCTGGTATCCACATCGCTGATGCCCACGACGCCATGTGCCTTCAAATAGTCATCCAACGAGCCATCCCCGCCTTCCCGGCTCCACACCTCACTGAACTTCTTGACCACAAGACCCGCGATGCTCACTTTGGGACCTTCCTCCTCCCCCTTCTTAACGCCGTAGTTCCCGACATGGACCGAGGCCAGGGTCATGATCTGCCCGGTATAGCTCGGATCCGTGAAGATCTCCTGATAACCGGTCATCCCGGTATTGAAACAGATCTCCCCGGCGGTGATCCCCGTTGCACCGATCGCCCGACCGCGGAACACGGTGCCATCGGCGAGCAGGAGGAGAGCTTCGGGACGCTGGCTTGCGAGCATTCGGTCGAAGGTTGCGCAAAGATACCCGGCCCCACCGGTTCGTGGCCGCATGGATCGTCCACAGGTGTTGATAACGCCCCGCTACTTTTGGGCATCGCGCATTCCCGCAAACTCCTGGACTTACTGGGTCCGACATCGGTCCAGTGGCTTACCATCGGGCTTCACCTCATGTTGCTCGGCGCGTTGTTCTTCCATCAAGGCATTCACGCCGACAAGGAAGCCTTGAAGTACATCGGCTGTGCCGAAGCGGTCCTTCAAGGCGACCTGACCGACCTGACCGGCAACTATCTCAAGTACGCAGGATATGTGGCCTTCCTCCTGCCTTTTGTGGCCATTGGCGAGCCACTGCTGGCAGTTCTGGCCCAGGTGGTGCTCGGCATCATAGCGGCACGTGCACTTGGGCGGCTCACATCACGCATCGCAGGCTCCGCATCGCTTGGCCACCTGTCCATGGCACTGTTCCTATTGTGCCCATTGATCCAGACCTGGACACTGGCCCTCTACACCGAGCACTTCTTCCTGTGTTTGAGCGTGCTCTTCCTTGAACAGATCGAACGGACAACCTGGAACCACCCCAATACCGTTGTTATGGGCCTCTTCGTCCTGACGACCCGACCGGTCGGTGTCTTGTTCGTCGTTCCCGCCCTTCTCTGGAAATGGTCCGCGTCAAGGCCAACTGTTATCCGGAACAGCTTCCTGGTCATCGGCACGGCGATGCTGTTGGCCGGTGCGCTGTCGATACCGCGTATCGCAAGGCCGCAACTGGAACCCATAGCCAGTGGGCAGGTGGTCGCAGGGGTGGGCGGAACAGATGCCACCGGGTTCGATGGCCGCACCATCCTCGATGCCCAACGTTTCCTATTGGGTCGCACATCGCTTGGCGAGTGGTCCATGATCACGTTGCAGCGGATGGCCTCCCTCTTCACCTTGACCAGGCCCTACTTCTCCACTGGACACAATGCGGTGAACGGCCTGTTCTACGCGCTATACCCGCTGGCGTTGGTCGGCTTGTGGCGGTCACGGCACGACGACCGCATACACTTGTTGATCGTCGTTCTCCTCTTGAACGCCTTCCTGGCAGGACTGACGCACGACGAATGGAGCGGTCGTTTCATCGTGCCGTTGATCCCGCATCTGATCGTGCTGGCTTGCAGCGCGTTCGCACGCCGTTGAAAGCAGGAAGGGCGCCATCTGGCGCCCTTCCATCGAAGTTGTTCTACGGCGATCACTCGCTCTTCGCCTCCTCTCCACCTTCGGCCTGCTCACCACCCTCTGCCTTCTCGGCCTTCGGTGCGGCTGTCTTGGCGCTGGTGCGACGCGTGCGACGGGTCTTCTTCGCAGTGCCCGCGCTCTTCTCCTTCGTGTAGGTGGTGTTGAAGTCCACCAGTTCGATCATGGCCATCTCGGCGGCATCGCCCAGGCGGTTGCCCAGCTTGATGATGCGTGTATAGCCACCCGGACGGCTGGCCACCTTCGGCGCCACATCCCGGAACAGGGCGGCCGTGGCCTCCTTGTTCTGCAGTTCGCTGAAGATCACACGACGGCTGTGGGTCGTATCCTCCTTGCTCTTGGTGATCAAGGGCTCCACGAAGAGGCGAAGGGCCTTGGCCTTGGCCAGGGTGGTCTCGATGCGCTTGTGGTCGATCAACGACACTGCGAGGTTGCTCAGCAGTGCGTCGCGGTGGGCCTTCTTGCGGCCGAGCGCGTTGTTCTTGTTACCGTGTCTCATGATAATATCCGTTGGGGTGGACCGGGATCCGCCCGTACGATCACTCCTTGTCCAGTTTGTACTTGCTCACGTTCATGCCGAAGCTCAGGCCCTTGTTCTCTACCAGGTCCTCCAGTTCGGTGGACCTCTTCTTCCCGAAGTTGCGGAACTTCAGGAGGTCGTTCTTGTTGAAGGACACCAGGTCACCGAGGGTCTCGATTTTGTCAGCGGCCTTCAGGCAGTTCAATGCGCGCACGCTCAGGTCCATGTCCACGAGCTTCGTCTTGAGCAGCTGGCGCATGTGCAGGCTGGTCTCGTCGAACTCCTCGGTCTCGGTGGCGCGTTCCTCCACATCCAGGCTGATGCGCTCGTCGCTGAACAGCATGAAGTGGTGGATCAGGATCTTGGCCGCCTCCTGCAGGGCGTTCTTCGGCGTGATGCTTCCGTCGGTCACCAGCTCGATGTTCAGCTTCTCATAGTCCGTCTTCTCCTCCACACGGGTGTTCTCCACCGTGTACTTCACGTTCTTGATCGGCGTGAAGATGCTGTCGATGGCGATCGTCCCGATCGGGGCGCTCTCGGACTTGTTCTCATCAGCCGGCACATAACCGCGGCCCTTGCCGACGGTGAGCTCCACATGCAGCTTCACGTTGCTTTCCATGTGCGCGATCACCAACTCCGGGTTCAACACCTGGAATCCTGTGGTGTGCTTGCCGATGTCGCCGGCGGTGAAACTATCCTTGCCGGTGACGGTGAAGGAGATCTTCTCGGTGCTCACGTCGTCGAGCTGGCGGCGGAAACGCACCTGCTTCAGGTTGAGCACGATCTCGGTCATGTCCTCGATCACGCCCTTGATGGTGCTGAACTCGTGGTCCACGCCGTCGATCCGCACGGTGGTGATGGCATGGCCTTCGAGGCTGCTGAGCAGGATCCGGCGAAGAGCGTTGCCGATGGTGATGCCATAGCCCGGCTCCAAGGGACGGAACTCGAAGGTCCCGCGCTTGTCATCGGATTCGATCATCGTGACCTTGTCGGGCCGCTGGAATTCGAGAATGGGCATGTGTGCTTGGTCGTTGTTCGTTGGGTTGGTCTATCCTCCTCCTCCTCAGTGCTCGCCGCGGGGGCTTCTTACTTGCTGTACAGTTCGACGATGAGCTGCTCGCGGATGTTCTCCGGGATCTGTGCACGCTCCGGCGCGGCGATGTAGCGGCCGTTCATGGTCTGGGGGTTCCACTCCAGCCAGTCGAATCGACGGTTGCTCACCGATACGCTGTTGGTGATGGTCTCCAGGCTGCGGCTACGCTCGCGCACGGACACGTTCTGTCCCGGACGCAGGCCGTAGCTCGGCACGTTCACCACGGCGCCATCAACGGTGATGTGACCATGGCTCACCAGCTGGCGGGCGGCACGGCGCGTGGGGGCGATGCCCAGGCGGAACACCGTGTTGTCCAGGCGCGATTCGCACAGTTGGAGCAGCACCTCACCGGTGATGCCTTTCTTGCTCGCTGCCGTGTGGAACATCTTCTCGAACTGGCGCTCGAGGATGCCGTAGGTGTACTTGGCCTTCTGCTTCTCGCGCAGCTGGCTGCTGTATTCGCTGTCCTTCTTGCGACGGCGTGCATTGGGGCCGTGCTGTCCGGGGGCGTGGGGCTTGCGCTCCATCCACTTGTCCGGGCCATAGATCGCCTCCTGGAATTTGCGGGCGATCCGGGTCTTGGGTCCTGTGTAACGTGCCATGGTCTTTCTTTCGGGTGCCTCGGGCACCAACAACGGAGCACGCGTCCTTCGCGCTCCTACGGTTAATGGTTTATACGCGGCGCTTCTTGGGTGGACGGCAGCCGTTGTGGGGCATCGGGGTGATGTCGATGATCTCGGTCACCTCGACACCGCTGTTGTGCAGGGCACGGATGGCGCTCTCGCGTCCTCCGCCGGGGCCTTTCACGAACACCTTCACCTTGCGGAGGCCGAGTTCGTGGGCTTCACGTGCGGCCTCCTCGGCGCTCAACTGTCCCGCGTACGGCGTGTTCTTCTTGCTGCCGCGGAAACCGTTCTTGCCAGCAGAGGACCAGCTGATCACCTCACCCTTGTTGTTGGTGAGGCTGATGATCAGGTTGTTGAACGTGGCCTGGATGTGGGCCTGACCGTAGGCCTCCACCACCACGTTCTTCTTCTTCTTCTTACCAGCGGCTCCGCCGCCCTTGCCTTCTTGCTTTGCCATTGTCGTTCAGTTGTCGGTTGTCCGTTGTCGGTTGTCAGTAGCTGCCTGCTGGCAACTGACAACTGGCAACTGATTACTTCGTTGCTTTCTTCTTGTTGGCCACGGTCTTCCGCTTGCCCTTGCGGGTCCGGCTGTTCGTGCGGGTGCGCTGTCCGCGGACCGGCAGGCCCGAACGGTGACGGATGCCCCGGTAGCTGCCGATGTCGACCAGGCGCTTGATGCTCAACTGCACCTCGCTACGAAGTGCACCCTCCGTCTTCACGTGCTCCGTGATGTACTGACGGATGCGACCCTGTTCCTCGTCGGTCCAGTCGTCCACCTTCGTCTCGGGATCCACTTCACACTTCACCAGGATGTCCAGTGCGGTGCTGCGGCCGATGCCATAGATGTACGTGAGGCCGATCACCCCGCGCTTGCTCTTTGGTAGGTCTATGCCTGCGATACGTGCCATGCTCGTGCGTTTATCAGCCTTGACGCTGTTTGAACTTCGGGTTCTTCTTGTTGATGATGTACAGACGCCCTTTGCGGCGGACGATCTTGCAATCCGCCGAGCGTGGTTTGAGGGAGGCCCTGACCTTCATGGTTTCCTGGGTATCGTGCGTTAACTCTTGTATCTGAACGAGATCCGGCCGCGGCTCAGATCGTACGGGCTCATCTCCACCTTCACCTTGTCCCCGGGCAGGATGCGGATGTAGTGCATGCGCATCTTGCCACTGATGCCTGCGATGATCACGTGACCGTTCTCCAACTCCACGCGGAACATGGCATTGCCGAGCGCCTCCTTGACGACACCGTCCTGCTCTATCGTTCCTGACTTGCTCATTCCGTTCGTTTCCTTCCTTTCTTCTGCCGACCCTTCGGTCGATCCTACTTCCTGTTCAATGGATGTGATGATCACACCCTTATCGATTCTCCTTTCTGCTCCAGGACATCCTCGATGTACTGGAATGTGGATAGGACCTCCGCCTTGCCTGGCCTCACGACCACCGTGTGCTCGAAATGCGCACTGGGCTTGCCATCCCGTGATACCACGGTCCAGCCATCGCCCAACTGCTTCACCTCCTTCACGCCCATGTTGATCATGGGCTCGATCGCCAGTGCCATGCCGCTCTGCAGCCGCACACCGTGTCCGCGGCGGCCGTAGTTCGGTACTTCCGGCGCCTCGTGCAGCTTGCGCCCCACTCCGTGCCCCACCAGCTCCCGCACCACTCCGTAGCCGTTCTTCTCGGCATGGGTCTGGATGGCGTTCCCGATGTCGCCCGTGCGGTTGTTCTCAACCGCTGCAGCGATGCCGAGCTTCAGGCATTCCTGGGTCACTGTGAGCAATCTGCGCGTCTCCTCGGCGACCTCACCCACACAGAAGGTGTAGGCGCTGTCCCCGTAGAATTCGTTCATCAGCACACCACAATCAACGCTCGCGATGTCCCCATCGCGCAGCTCCCGGTCTCCTGGAAGGCCGTGCACCACCTCTTCGTTCACACTGATCAGCAATGTGCTCGGGCAACCATACAGGCCTTTGAAGCCCGGTACGCCGCCGTTGTCCCGGATGAACTCTTCCGCCAATGCGTCAAGCTTTCCGGTGGTCA
>JAGQVR010000238.1 GCA_020437875.1 Flavobacteriales bacterium | reverse complement strand
TAGCGTGGTGAACGGATGCCTTTCGGCTTCTTACCGAGGTCGAGGCCCAGCATCACCTCGTGCGAACCTCCGCTGTAATTACGCAGGGTGCTCAGAGGATAGTCATAGGCGTATCCCACGGAGAGGTCATCGGTGATGTAGTACTGGGCCAGTGCGCCCACGGCATCGGTGTGACGGTACATCGCACCCAGCCAGAACTTCTCGTAGAACAGGAAGTTGGCGCTGAGGTCGAAACTGACCGGCGCGCCCTGCACGGCCTTCACCAGGAAGGTGGGCTTGAACTTGTGGTAGAGGCCCATATCGAAGACGTAACCACCCGTGAGGAAGTAGTGCGGACGCTGGCCCGGTGAAGACACGAAGGCCAGCGAGTCGGTCTCGAAGAACTCGGTGCGCAACAGCTTCGGTGTGCTCAGGCCGAGGAAGTAGCGGTCGCTGTAATACATCACACCGAAGCCGAACTGCGGATCCATCTTCGTGCTCACGTTCTGCTGGAACACCTGGTCACCCTGCACCAGCGGACTGAGATCCGCGAACTGTCCCTGAAAGAGGTTGAGCCCCCCCTTCAGGCCGAAGGCCAGCTTGGCATCGCCCATGAAGATCCGGTACGCGAGATCGGCCATGAAGGTGTACTGGGTGATGGGTCCATGGCTGTCACGCATGACGGTCCCGCCGAGCGCGATGCTCTCGCGTCCCAGGGGTGAGTGCACGGTAAGCGTCTGTGTGGTGGGCGCCCCATCGAAGCCCACCCACTGGTGGCGACTAAGGGCCTTCAGGCTCACCCTGTCGGCGCTTCCGGCGTAGGCCGGATTGATCGCGAGCAGGTTGAACATGTACTGGGTGAACTGCGGATCCTGCTGGGCGAAGAGGCCCGTGGAGAGCAGCAACGCCAGCGCCGTGCCCTTGATCCGTTCCGTGATGCTGTTCATCTGTTCGTGCATGTTGCGCGTGGCTGTTGAGCGGGTGATCATTAGCGGCGCAGGTAGATGTAACCGGTGAACGACTCATCGCCCGTACCGGGGTCGAGCACGTAGTAGTAGGTGCTTTCCGGCAGGAGCTCACCGAAGGCCGAACCGAACTGGCTCGTTCCATCCCAGGTGTTGGTGTATGGCGTGGCCTCGAAGACCTTGTTGCCCCATCGGTTGAACACGATGAACTTGTTCTGCGGATAGTACTGGATGTTCTCGATCGTGTAGATGTCGTTCACCCCATCGTCGTTCGGTGAGAAGGCGTTCGGGATGGTTAGGGTCAGACAATCCTTGAGTACGATGCGCACGGTATCCGAGGTACTTCCGCAGGCGCCGTTGTTCAGCGTCCATATGAACACGTTCGAACCGAGCGCAAGCCCCGTGACGGTGGTGTTCGGATCGCCCGGTGAGGTGATGTTCCCACTGCCAGCGAGCAGGTTCCAGGTACCGACAGCCGTACTCGTGGCAGGAGCCGCGTCCAGGGTGGCCGTTGTGGTCTCATGCTGGCAAAGCTCCTCGTCCTTGCCCGCGTCCGCCGGAGCTACGGTATGGTCGTACACGCGTATGCTGACCAGGTCCGAAGTGGTGCCGCACGGGCCGTTGTCCACGGTCCACTCGAACACGTTCTCGCCCAGACCCAGGTCCGTGATGGCGGTGAAGGGACTGCCGGGTTCCGTGATCGTACCCGCACCGCTCACCAGGGTCCACTGACCGGTCGCCGGCAGTGTCGGTGCACTGGCCAACATCGTCACCGGATCCGTGATAGGTGTGCAAAGGTCCTGGTCGGGGCCGGCTGCCGCCGGTGCACTGGAGAGATCGTACACCGTGATGGTCACCTCATCGGTGGTGGTGCCGTTCGCGCAGGGTCCATTGTCCACCAGCCATTGCAGGGTGTATACCCCCACGGACAATCCGGAGAGCGTAGCTGTGGGTGAGTTCGCATCGCTCAGTGTCGCCGAGCCTGTCACGAACACCCAGGTTCCCGTAGCGGGGAAGGTGACCACGCTTGCGGCGAGGGTCGTACTGCTCTCAGGTGTGCACAGCTGCTGGTCCGGGCCGGCGTTAGCCGCTGGTTGTTGGTCATCATATACGGTGATGGTCACCTCATCCTGGGTGGTGCCGCATGGGCCGTTCGAGATGGTCCAACGCAGGGTATTGGTGCCGAGGGTGAGCCCGGTCACCTCCGAGGTCGGCGAAAGCGGGTCGGTCACCACGCCGCCACCTGCGACCACGGTCCAGAAGCCCGATGCCGGGAAGATCACCGCGTTCGCTGCGAGCGTGGCGCTCGTATTCGGCAGGCACAACTCCTGGTCCGGTCCAGCATCGGAAGCAGGGGCCTGATCGTCGAAGATGAAGACGCTCTGCACCGCGCTGGTCGTTCCGCAGGCACCATTGTCGATGGTCCAGGTGAAGTCATGCTGACCCACGCCCAGCCCGGATACGGTGGAGGCAGGATCGTTCGGAGCGTTTATCGTCCCGTTCGCTCCAGTCCAGGTACCGATCGCGGGGAATACCGGGGTATTACCCTGCAGGGTGATATCATCCACCGGCGTGCAGGCATTGATGCTCTCGCCCACCGCCGCAGGTGGTGCTTCACCATCATACACACGGATCACCAAGGTGTCGGTGCTCGGGGGGCCGAAGCCACAGATGCCGTTGTAGATCTCGTACACCAGGGTGTGCTCACCGACCTCAAGGTTCGAGACCGCGCTCACCGGATCGTTCGGGTCCGCGATCACGGCGGTCCCCCCGATCACCGTCCAGGTGCCAACGCCCGGGATGGCCGGCGTGTTACCCGTCAGCACCGAGGTGCTCGCCGGGGTACAGAGCTGTTGATCCGGTCCGGCCGCAGCGAGGGGCGCCGCTGGATCGTACACGTACACGCTCACCGTATCCGAGAGCACACCGTTGTTCGGGCAGGGGTCCCACTCGAGCGTCCAGACGAAGGTGTTGATACCCTGTGACAAGCCGGTGATCAACGAAGTCGGGTTGTTCGGCTCCTCGATCACACCGGTACCGGCGATCAATGTCCAAGTGCCCTCCGCAGGAGCGGGAGGCGTTTCCCCTTGCAGGTTGATCTCCGTAATAGGCAGGCATTGCTGCAGATCAGGCCCGGCGTTCGCTGCGGCCGTGGTATCGTCATAGAGGGTGACATCGACCACATCCACGGTAAGGCTGTTGGCGCATGGTCCGTTGTACACCTCCCATTGGAAGCGGTTGAGGCCAAGGCTGATGCCCGTGATGATCGTGCCCGGATCGTTCGGCGATTGAGGTACACCGCTTCCGATCAAGGTCGTCCAGGTGCCCATGGCGGGGAAGATCAGGTTGCTGCCCGCCATCATCACCGAGTCCTCCGGCATGCAGAGCTCCTGGTCGAGGCCTGCGTTCGCGATCGGGTTGTTCGGGTCGAAGACGAAGAGGCTCACCGAATCGACCGTGGTCACGCAGATGCCACCCTGTAGTGTCCAGGTCAGGATGTTCTCCCCGACCGTAAGCCCGGTGATGGTCGTGCTCGGCGAAGAGGGATCAGTGATCACGCCGGTACCTTGAACGAGCGCCCAGGTACCGACCGCTGCTCCAACCGGGGCGTTGGCCGTGATCGTTGCGGCATCATCCGGTGCACAGAACTCCTGGTCGGGTCCAGCATCGGCAGGCGGAGCGGAGGCATCGAAGAGAACGATGTCCACCTCATCACTCGTCAGTTGGTTGGTGCAGCCGCCGTTGTACACTTCCCAGCGGAAGGTGTTCACGCCGATGCCCAGATCGGTGATCGTGCCGTTGGGGTTACCTGGGTCACCAATGGTACCCTGACCGCTCACGAGCGTCCAGGTCCCGGTGGCCGGGAAGGTGTAGGAAGTGCCCGCCATGGTGGCCTGTGTCACAGGGGTACACACCTGCTGATCGGGTCCGGCACCGGCATCCGGGTTGTTCTCGTCGAACACGTAGATCGTGACCAGGTCCTCGGTGAGCGAGTTCGCGCAAGGCCCGTTCGAAACGGTCCACAGGAAGATGTTCTCCCCGATCTCGAGATCGATCACCTGCGTGGTGGGCGAACTGGGATCAACGATCGTTCCGGTCCCGCTTACCAGCTGCCAGGTGCCCGTGGCCGGAGCAATGATGGTGCTGCCCTGCATGGTGGTCTGCGGATCGCTGGAGCATAGTTCCTGATCGCCTCCCGCATCGGCCACCGGATTGTTCTCATCGAACAGGCGGATGA
>JAGQVR010000237.1 GCA_020437875.1 Flavobacteriales bacterium | reverse complement strand
GGCGAGTACCAGTGCCGTGAGCGCATAAGGCCAGGCGGTGCTGCCGGTCGGTGCGTTCCGGTGGCGTGCCCAACCGATGCTGCCAGCGATGATCAGTACGATCACACCGACGAGCGTGGCGATGCCGAGGTAGGCCGTGGCCTCGAACTCCTGCGGCATGTTCATCGGGAAGACCCACCAGCTGAGCGCACTTCGATAGACCGATGGAGGCGAGAGCACACCGCTCCAGTCGGTCTTGTACTCGAAGAAGCCCAGCGGGCGCACCGTTCGACCCGCGTGGTGATCGGTGAGGGCCTGGATCGTGAGGAAGAGGATGATCGGCACCACCACCATCGCACCGGTCTGGATCAGGCGAAGCCACTCCTTCCTGCGGATGTACGGGCGGGCCATCAACAATAGGAAGAAGCCCATCCACGTCGCGGCGATCATACCGGTGTAGGGGTGCAGGTAGAAGCCGATGAAGGTGATGCCCGCACCCAGCAAGGCCCAGCGCAGGGGTCTTGCGGCGCCCAGGCAGCGGAGCGCGAAGTAGGCGGGGAGCGTGAGCAGCCAGCCATAGCTGAGGGCATGGTGGCCGGCGGCGATGCGTGGGGTCTGCGGGGAAAGACCTGTCAGTACGATGGCGCATACCGCCGCATAGGACCAACCAACACCGAAGTGTCGCAGCAGGAGGTAGAGGGAGAAGGCCGTGAGCACCAAGCTGAACAGGGTGGCCAGGTTGATGATGGCCGCCCCTTGATGCTGCAGGCCCGGAAAGAGGCGGGAGAATGCCTTGATGGTGTTGGCCAGCGCGGGCTGCGCATCCGGGTAACCGATCTGTTCCCCGAATGGATGGTTCATCCCCTCGAATTGCATGTACGAGGAGTCATGCGCCACATGGTAGGCGAAGGCGTAATAGTTCTTCAGCCCATCCCCCGATCCGTTGAACAGGGTGCTGTTCGGTGCGCGCAGGACGGAGCCGTACTGCAGCGCCATGACCGCGAAAGCCATCAGGAGCATCACCGCTACCCGGCCCCATGGCTTCTGTACGAGCAGCTCCAGGCGTTTCATTGGTAGAAGGCATCACCCCAGAAGGTGATGAGCGAGTCCCAGGTCCATGTGGGGCCGTCCATGGGTGAGAAGGCCAGGTGGCTCATGCGGATGTTGAGGAAGATGAGGAAGACCGCGGGTGCCAGGAGCAGCCATTTGAAGCGCCGGCTCCAGTTGATCAATGCATCCACGCAGGCGGCCAGCGGCAGGGCCAGCAGCGCGTAGTGTTCCACGAAGCCACGGTGCCCGAAGGAGCCGCCGAGCCACCAGTTCCACCAGCTTGCAATGAAGTACCAGGCCACGCACCATATCAATAGGATCGCCCGCCAGTCCACGTAAGCCGGTCTCCCGGAACAGGCACCGCGCAACAACATCACCATGGCTCCGATCATCAACGGATGGTAGAGCAGCCACCCGCCTTGGTGGCTGAAGAGGATGTCCCACAGGTGCGGCGACCACCAGAAGAAACCTTCGCCTTTGGCGCCGTAGGTGAAGACGAAGTAGGAGCCGGTCTGTGCCTTCCAATAGAGCAGCTGTGGCAGGATCAACAGCAGGGCCAGCCCGATGCCGGTGACCGACCAGCCGGGGAAACGCACGAGCCATTGCAGTCGGTCCTTCAGGGATTCATGCAAAGGCACGCCGTAGAACAGGGGAAGCAGCAAGGCGATGCCGTTCAGCGGCCGAACGAGGATGATGAGTGCACCACACACGAAAAGGCGGAGCAGATCGCGGCCATTGGGCCTTTCGACCATCGCCAAGGTGCTGTGTAGAAGCCAGGCGAAAAGGAAGAAGCTGTACACATGGGACATGCCGCCCTCGCGAACGTTGTAATAGTACATGTTCGTTGCGAAGACCAACAGGGTACATGTGATCCAGGCGACCTGTGCGGACCAATATCGGCGCAGGGTGCGAAAGGTGAGTGCGACCCCGAGAGAGCAGTAGAAGCTCGTCGCCACAAAGCGGAAGAAGACGAAGGGTAGTTCATATCCGGTGGGCGATATCCCGGCGAACCAGCAATAGACAAGCGCCAGCAGGAAGAAGGGGGCTTGTAACAAGGCGACACCGAGGGTGAACACGTTGAGCCCCTTGCCGTTCTCCAGTGGTACCACATAGTTGAACGAATTCCAGTCAGCATGGATGAAGGTTCCCGGCAACCACTGATAGTAACCCAGAGGATCACTCGTGTGGGTCAGCACGAAGCCCATCTTCGGTGCGTTCGTGTTCCAGGCCAGCCAGGTGAGCAGGGCGGTCAAGAGCGCAATGCCGATCAGGTAGGCGCTAGATGAGCGGGATGGCACAAGGGTCATTGCGGACCGGTCAGCGGCAAAGATGCATAAGGGCCACCTCGAAAGCATGTGGCTCCGGGCTGAAACTCACGTCCGGTGACACGATCACTCGATCATCACCCCCTTGGCCTCCATCAGGGGAATGGTGGTGAAGTGCACCGTATCGATGCTGCCCGCCAGGAAGATGTACTTCTTGTCGTGGATGATGCCGTCCAGGTAGAAGCTCAGCCAGTACTGGTTGTTCAGCCCGAAGACGTCCTCCATGATGCGTTCGATGCGGGCCCAGCTCTTCGGTCCGAGGCGTTCCAAGTGATGGCGCAGCTCGCTGGTGCGCCTGTTCTCTCCGGCGATCTCGCCATAGCCGCGCGAACTCACCAGTACGTTCTCCAGCGCATGATCGTTCCGGTTGATCAGGTACACGTACCAGGCATCCTCGCCGTCCTCGTCCTTTTCGCGTACCACTGCCATGGCCACACCTTCCACCTTCGGGTCCGGAATGTCCTTTCGCATGACTACAAAGTAAGTCCGGCGAACGGTCAGACGGGTCGTGATGCCAGCTCGCGCGCGATCCGGATCCATTCGAACACATCGTTCGGGTGTCCGGCCTGGTTCACCTCCTCCCGCTTCATGCCGGTGCGCACCATCACGAGGTCCATGTCCGGCATGGCCACCACGTACTCACCGTGGAAGCCCCGGCAATACCAGATGGGATGACCGTCCAGTTCGGCGAGCCACCAGAAGTAGCCGTAACGCTTGTTCGGTTCGCCGCGATCGTCGATGGCGGCCGGTGTGATGCTCGCTTTCCAGTATTCCTCGTCGACAAGGCGCTGCCCCTTCCACTTCCCGCTGTCGAGGTAGAGCTGCCCGATCCGCCCGAAATCGCGCGCCGTGGCATAGAGGCAGCAGAATGCCTTGAAGTCGCCGTCCTCGGTGTCCTTGCCCCAATAGGCCGTGTGCTCGCAGCCGAGCGGTGTCCATACCTTCTCACGCACCAGCTCATCCAGCGGCCGGCCATAAGCTGATTCCAGGACCTCGGCCATGATCTGCGTGCTTCCGCTGATGTAGTCGAACTCCCGGCCCGGCTCATCACGACAGGGTTGCATCAGGCTGAGCTCGCGCACGTTGCTGCCGTAGTAACCCATTGCATTATCGCTGAAGGGATCGGCACCGCTCTCGCTCCAGTCCAGCCCGGTGCTCATGGTGAGCAGGTGGTAGAGGTTGATCTTCGCGTAGCAGCCCTCCCTGTATTCCGGGATGAAGTCGCCCACCGGTTGGAAGACGTTCTTGATGCGCCCTTCCTTCATGGCGATGCCCGTGAGCAAGCTGATGTAGCTCTTCGCCACACTGAAACTGTTGCTCACGCTGTCCGCGTCCCAGCCGTTCCAGTATTGCTCGAAGAGCAGGCTGTCATGCTGGAACACGGCGAAGCCCACACTGTATAGCTCCTTCAGCAGCTGCTCCTGCTCGGGCTTCAAGGACAGCCTGCCGTATCGGCTGCTCTGTGGCCAGGGTTGTGGCGCTGCCGCTGGAATGGTCGCGTACGGGAAGAAGTCGCGGTCGTCGATCTCGGGCGATGAGCGGCCGATCAGGTAGGTGTAACGCACGCCACGCACAAGGTGGTCGTTGCCGGTGATGTAGGCCAGGGCGATGAGGCCGAGGATGATGCCGATGATCCAGAAGAGGATCCTGACGAGGGTGCGCATGGTGATCGAGGTCGGCCTAATGTAATGCGGGCGCAACCAGCTCCACATCGAAGAGATCCGCCAACTCCAACTTCAATCGGTTCTTCACCTCTTCGATAGGGAGCAGACCGCCCAGTTCCTTCGCCATACAGGTCACTCCTTTGTCGGCGATGCCACAGGGCACGATGTTCTCGAAGTAGCTCAGGTCCGTATTCACGTTGAAGGCGAAGCCGTGCATCGTCACCCAGCGGCTCGCCCGGATGCCGAAGGCGCAGATCTTCCGGGCCTTGAACGGGTCGTTCCAGTCCAGCCAGACGCCGGTGAGGCCATCGA
>JAGQVR010000236.1 GCA_020437875.1 Flavobacteriales bacterium | reverse complement strand
ACGGGGCCGGTATGTATGCCCACGCGCATTTCGAAGGCTGGTCGACCATCACGATCACGCAGGGCCTTCCTTGCCGTCATGAAGGCCTGCATCTCCAGGGCCGCGTGCACCACATCGGCCGGCGTGCAAGATGCAGGGTCAGGCAGGCCACCGGCGCACATGTACGCATCACCGATCGTCTTGATCTTCTCGATGCCCCGCGCTGTGATGATGCCGTCGAATGCCTTGAAACAGGTGTTCAGCTCCTCCACCAGCTCCTGTGGCGAGAGTAGCTCGCTGGCCTGAGTGAAGCCCTTGAAGTCCGTGAACAGGATGGTGACCCGGTCGAAATGACGCGCTTCGGCATGGCCTTTCTCCTTCAGTTCCGCAGCGACTTCATGCGGAAGGATGTTGTGAAGCAGCTCGTCGCTGCGGTCCCTTTCCCGCGATATCGCCGCGCGGGATCGGCGCATGTAGCGCAGCCGGCCGTACAATCCGCCCGCCACCACCAGCACA
The DNA here is from genome assembly GCA_020437875.1 of Flavobacteriales bacterium. Classification (GTDB taxonomy): domain Bacteria; phylum Bacteroidota; class Bacteroidia; order Flavobacteriales_F; family PHOS-HE28; genus PHOS-HE28. The sequence continues at coordinate 3,857 of JAGQVR010000236.1, read as the reverse complement.
CCGACCGATGAGAACAGGAAGAGGTTCCTGCGATCGCGTTCATCACCCAGTTGTTCCTGGTGGGCCAGCTCGCGCGCGTAACGGTCCTGCACGTTCGAAAGGCTGTCGGCCAGCATGCGTTCCTGGTAGGTGCGCGCCACTTCCATCCGGGCGACCTCCCGGCTGTCGTTCAGTTCGAGTAGTGAATCGTTCGCGTTCTGGTAAGCGCGTTGGGCGAGCAGCGCTTTGCGATAGTCCCCGATGCCCTCATACGCGCTGGTGAGGCAGAGCTGGCATTCACGCACCTGTTGCAGCAGATCATGTTCCTTGGCCAGCTCCGCGGCGCGCTGGCAAGCCGACACGGCATCTGAGTAATGTCGTAGGTCAAGGTGCAGGTTGCCGCGATTGATGTGGGTGCGGATCACCTGGCGCATGCTGCCGATGGCGCCGAGCAGTGCCTCGGCGGAATCGAGACTGGCGAAAGCCTCCTTCATGCGGCCGAGTCGGCCATAGACCCGTCCCATGTTGTTGAACGCCATGCCCTGTTCGAGCTTCCTGCCCATCCCGCGGTACAGGGAAAGGCTTCGCTCGAATTCGATGAGGGAAGTGTCCAGGGACCCCAGCTCCAGATGTGTGGCTCCGAGGTTCAATAGCGCCTGCGCACGGCTTCGCGTGTTGTCCAGTTCCTCGGCCAGTGCCGCGCTCCGTCGGTAGTTCTCCAGCGCTGCGGGCAGGTCGCCCAGCTCGGTGTGGATGTTGCCGATGTTGTTGAAGGTGCCGGCCAGGCCTTCCTGGTTACCCAGCTCGGTGTCGATCCGCAAGCTCCGTTGCAACTGTTCCAAGGCCTGCGGCAGATCGCCGAGGTTCTTGTACACGTTGCTCATGTTGCTGTAGGTGTTCGCCTCGCGCTTGCGGTCCTTCATCGCCTTCGCCGTGACAAGGCATCGCCGCAGGTGCTCCAGTGAAGCGCCGTAGTCGCTCTTCATGCTCGCCCCCACGGCCATGGTCGTATGGGCTTCGTACTCACCCCGGCGGTCCCCGGCCTTCAACGCCAGGGCCAGCTGTGTCCGCGCCAGTGCCATCCCGCTGTCCGGCTGCTCGAACACGGTCTTCCACGCCAGCACTTGAATGGCCTTCAACCGGGCGCTGTCAGGCGCTGAGATGTCGCGCCACACGCTCCATAGCGAGTCGTTCTGTGCGTTGGTCCTGCCTGCGAGGAGCAGGAATACACCTGTCGCCAGGGCGATGAACGAGCGGTGTGGCGGGTTCATCGGTCGCAGGTCCTGCTAATTGGAGCGGGCGCTATGCACGGCCTCGCCCATCGCGAAGATGTGTTCCGGGTCATGCTCGAACGCGGTGCCCACCACGAGCACATCGGCACCACCATCGCACAAAGCCCGGGCTGTCAGCACATCCGAGATGCCACCACCGACGATGATAGGTAGATCCACCTGTGAGCGTACAGCAGCGATCATCGAAGGGGACACGGTCCTCAAGGCGCCACTGCCGGTGTCCATGTAAACCGTGCGAAGGCCGAGGTAGGATCCGGCCAGCGCCGTGGCCGCCGCGATGCCCGGCTTGTCGTGCGGGATCGGGACCGTCTGGCTAACATAGCTCACCGTGGTCGGCTTGCCACCATCGACGAGCATGTATCCCGTCGGGATCGCTTCGATGCCGAGGGCCTTCACCGCGGGCGCTGCGGTCACATGATGGCCGATCAGGAGCTCCGGGTTCCGCCCACTGATGAGCGAGAGGAAGAGCACCGCATCGGCATGCGCGCTCAATTGTGCCGGACTCCCCGGGAACAACACCACCGGCCGGTCGCTCAGTTCCTTCACGCGTCGCACACAGTGATCGAACGTGGCGGAGGTGAGCAAGCTCCCTCCAACGAAGATCAGGTCCGCCTTCGCCATGCAGGCGTTCTGAACGGTGCGATCGAGGCGCTCGGGATCCTGCCCGAAATCCGGATCGATCAGGACCGCCAGCAGCTTGCGCCCATCGCGTCGTGCGCTCTCCAACTGGTGCAGGACCGGACCCATCGTGCGAACATACGGAGGCGATGCCGGATGCTCACCGGCTTCCGGATGTACTCGACATCTGGCGGTGTTCATCACCTTGTCGGAACATCATGCTCATCTGTCCGTTCAAACCTGCTCCTGACTTCTACGTTTGCCACCATGAGCGAGCGCCCGCTGAAAGTCCTGCAGATCGCATTCGCCTGTGAGCCTGAACGCGGCAGCGAACCGGCCGTAGGGTGGAACTGCGCTCATGCCGCATCGCGCGACAAGCCGGTATGGGTCATCACCGACCCTTCACACAAGCAGCCGATCGAGGCCTGGTTGGCGAAGCACGGCGAGAAGAACATCCGGGTCCACTACCACGCCATGCCGTCCTGGACGCAATGGATGTGGCGGATCCAGTTCACAGTGAATATCTACTACTACCTGTGGAACATCGGTGCAGTTGGACTGGCAAGGCGCCTGCACGCCCGGGAACGTTTTGATCTGGTGCACCATGTCACCTATGTGCGCTATTGGATGCCCAGCGCCGGCGCCGGATTGGGAATTCCGTTCGTTTGGGGGCCACTGGGTGGCGGTGAATCAGCACCACCCGGTTTCCTGCGCGGTGTCGGGATGAAGGGGCTCTTCGAGGAGAAGCTCCGTGCACTGATGCGCTGGTTCTTCGAGCGCGATCCCTGGTTGAAGCGGACCGCCAAGGCGGCGACCGTGGCCATCGCGTGCTCCGAGGATACCTCGGCCCGTATGCGCCGTTTGGGCGTAAAGGACCTGCGTATCATGTCCAGCATCGGCATCACCCCGGGTGGGCTCGGGGATCACATGCCGCGCTCGGCCGATGGTAAGGTCCGCTTCGTGAGCGTGGGCCGCCTGCTGCATTGGAAGGGGTTCCATTTCGGGCTGGAGGCCTTCGCGAAGGCGGCCATACCCAACGCTGAGTTCGTGGTGGTGGGCAACGGACCGGAGATGCAGCGCCTGCAAGCGCTCGTCGATCGTCTCGGCATCCGGGATAAGGTCAGCTTTACGGGGGAACTGCCCTGGCGTGAGGGCTTGAAGCAATTCCAAGCGGCTGATGTCCTCGTTCATCCGAGCCTGCATGATTCGGGTGGATTCGTCCTGCTGGAGGCCATGGAGATGCGCAAGCCGGTGGTCTGCCTCAAGCTTGGCGGCCCTGGCGTCTATGTGAACGACACCACCGGTTTCGCCATTCCGGCGCGCTCCATTCCGCAGGTGGTCGCGGACCTTGCAAGCGCCATGCGACAGCTGGCCGCGGATTCGGACCTGCGCAAGCGTTTGGGCGAGGCCGGGCACCAACGGGCCGTGACCGAATTCACCTGGGCGAAGAAGGCGGAGGACACCGAGCGGATCTACCGTGAGGTCACCGGTCGGTCCCGGGAGGTAAGTCCCTGAAGACCACAAGGGAAGGAGTTGTCCACAGGGGTTGCCAGAAGGGGTATATGGCCGTACTTTTGCGGCCGCGTTCGGCGAAGCGGACGTGAAACCATATGAATACGACCATGGCGGAGACCAAAGAGCAGCTCAAGTACAAGGTGAAGGACATGAACCTCGCCGACTGGGGCCGGAAGGAGATCGAACTGGCCGAGGCGGAGATGCCCGGCCTGATGGCCCTGCGTGAGCAGTATGGCAAGCAGAAGCCGCTGAAAGGCGCGCGCATCGCCGGATGCCTGCACATGACCATCCAGACGGCCGTCCTCATCGAGACCCTGAAGGAACTCGGCGCCGAGGTGAGCTGGAGCAGCTGCAACATCTTCAGTACCCAGGACCACGCCGCCGCCGCCATCGCCGCTGCAGGCATCCCCGTTTACGCCTGGAAGGGCATGAACGAGAAGGAATTCGACTGGT
>JAGQVR010000235.1 GCA_020437875.1 Flavobacteriales bacterium | reverse complement strand
ACGATCCCGGCGATGACGGGTCCTGTGTGAATGCCAACTCGCATTTCGAACACGGGTAGTCCGAGCGCCGAGCGTTGAACCTTCCGTAGGCGCATGAACGCCTGCATCTCCAGGGCGGCTGTTACGACATCCGCTGGTGAAGTGGAACCAGGGTCCGGTAAGCCCCCGGCACACATGTATGCATCGCCGATGGTCTTGATCTTCTCGATCCCGCGCTTGTCGATGATCTTATCGAAGGCCTTGAAACAGGCATTCAGCTCTTGTACGAGCTCCTGAGCGCTCATACGTTCGCTTGCTTCCGTGAATCCTTTGAAATCCGTGAACAAGATCGTGGCCTGGTCGAAATGACGTGCTTGCGCTTCGCCCTTCTGCTTCAGCTCTTGGGCCACTTCGAAAGGAAGGATGTTCAGCAGGAGCCGTTCACTTCGGGCTTGCTCCCGTTCCACTTGGGCCTTGGCCCGTCGCGTGGTGCGAAGCCGACCCCAGAGACCGAGCGCCGCAAGGCCGACCAGGGTGCCGCTGAACAGGAGCCCATTGCGCCGCAGGCGTTCCCCAGCGAGCCGGGTCTCGGCTTGAGCGGTCATGCGTTCCTTTTCCAGTCGATGGTTAAGGCTGTCCGCCAGCAGTCGTTGTTGCATACCGTATTGAAGCTGGAAGCGGGTGCGTTCGAGAGCGGCATCGTGTCTGCGGATGCTGTCCGCCAATTGGTCATACCGCGCACGCGAGGCATAGGCTTCCTTCCACTGGCCGAGACGGGCGCATGCCTCGGCGCGCAGCTGGTGGATGTGGATGTGCTCCTCAGCGTTCAGTCTATCGATCGGGAATTTCGCGAGGAAAGTCCGACTGGTCCGCTCGGTGGCCCCGGGATCGCCAACTCGAAGTTCGAGTCGGGCCTGCTGGACGTACCTTTCTCCGAAGTCGACCTCCTCGCCCGTGAGGTTGAGGAACCACCGCTTGACCCGTGCGATCGCATTCGGGAATTCCTCCAGCGCCTCATGATATCGTCCGAGGGAATCGAGCGCTTCAACGCGTTTCAACGGCCACGAAGCCATGCCACCTGGATCCAATGCGGCCTTCTCCGTCGCCATGTTTAAGGCGGCCTCGAAGGCTCCGCTGTGCATGAGGACCTCGAATCGTTTCTGCAGGAGCATGAAGAGCCTGAGACTGTCAGCAGGGATTGATGCGGACCGACCGATCCCCTTCTCAAGTTCCGAAAGGGCTTCGTGGAACCTGCCGGATTGGTCCAGAAGACTGGCACGGTCTGCGTTTTCATCGGTGAGCTGCTCATTCTTTGAGAAGTCAGGACGAAGGGCGATGGCACGGTCCATAGCTTCCAAGGCTTCCGGATACATGCTACGACGGGCGAAGAACCATTTCAGCGCCGAGATGGCTTCGATGAGAAGCGCAGTATCACGTGTCAGCTCGGCATTCGAGATGCTCACTAGATGATCCTCCAAGGCCGCTTGGTAGCGCTGTAGGTATGCGTTCGTCGAGGCCCGGACAAGCATTGCATTGACCATGCCGCACCTGTTCTCATGTTCGGCGAATGCATGGACAACACTGTCGGCCAGTTCGACGCCACGGAGCATGCTGGATTGATCCTTGTAGGCTGTCACAGTCATGCTGCCCACCTGGAAGGTGGTGCCTTCATTGGCCTCTTCCACTATCACGGAAAGTAGGTGAGAGCTTCCCATGTAGGGGTCGCTCGACCCCGGGTCGTTCAATACTCTACTAACGAGGTCATCGGCCCGGCGGTCTTGGGCGATGACGATGGAGTAACAAGCGCTGGCGACCAAACCGGTCGTTATACATCGGACGACGGATACTCGGAGGAGATGATGCATATACCTAAGGAGTGGCACTAGCACCAAGTTGCGCATTTCCCGTTTATCAAAGAGCGAGGTACAGACTTGAGAACGTAGTGACCAACGATCGTCATTCCCCCGGCGGCCGGGTCCGTGCGATCTTTCGGAACGAACACCACCACCATGAACAAGTTGAACGACAAGGTGGCCCTGGTCACCGGTGCCGCCTCGGGTCTTGGAAAGGCCATTGCCACGCTCTATGCCGCCAATGGCGCCAGGGTCGTTGCCGTGGACCGCCAGCTCGATGCACTGAAGGCCGTGGAGCAGGAGATCGCAGACGGGGGCGGCACCGTGCACAGCCTGCAGGCGGACATGGCCGTGCCTGCTGACGTGGAAGCGATGGTGCGGGCCGCTTTAACGCGCTTCGGCACGCTCGACATCCTGGTGAACAACGCCGGCATCATGGACGACTTCAGTCCGGTGGACCAGGTGAGCGATGCGGCCTGGCGCCGTGTGATGGCCGTGAACCTCGATGGCCCGATGCAGGCGATGCGCGCCGCTTTGCAGGTGATGCTGCCGAAGAAGAGCGGTGTCATCATCAACATCGCCAGCGTGGGTGGTCTGTATGGTGCACGCGCCGGGGCGGCCTACACCACGAGCAAGCACGCGCTCATCGGCCTCACGAAGAACACCGGTTACCTGCACGCGCAGCAGGGTATCCGTTGCGTGGCCATCGCGCCGGGCGCCATGAACACGGCCATCGGCAAGGACATCGACTTCGCCCATCTGCCGGCGGCGGAACTCTTCAACACGCGCATCGCACCGGGCATGGCGCTGAACCCACGTACCAGCGAACCCATGGAAGTGGCGCGGCTCGCCCTCTTCCTGGCCAGTGAGGATGCCAGCTTCGTGAATGCTACGACCGTGGTGGCCGATGGGGGGTGGACGGCTTACTAGGCGGCCCTTCTCGCGGCGCTGATGCAAGGCAGCGGGTAATGGTGCTGAAGCGTCTAGTGTACATTCACCTGTCACATGAAGGCGCTCTTGAGTTTGTTGATGCTCACCCTCGCATGGAGTGGGCGCGCGCAGAGTTGGTGCACACCAGGCGCCACCTGGAACTATAACGTGCAAGGCATGTTCATCCAGGGAACTGCGCTGTATAGCTACGAGGGGGACACCATGTTGGATGGGTACAACGCCCAGAAGATCCGACGCGATGAAAGGTTGTTGAGCTGGTGGCTCAACCTGGAGACCCCGGATACGCTCGAACAGGTGACGTGGCGCTATACCTCTTTGGTGGACAGCGTGCTGCTTTTGAGGAACCTGTCCGGGACCGAATGGGATACGTTACACGCCTTCAACAGTGTGATCGGATCGCGGTGGTGGCCCCCCTTCACCGACGGGTTCTGTGATGCAGGAAGTACCGGCATGATGGTGGTGGTGGATACGGGCACGGTAGCACACGATGGAATCGCGCTGCGGAGTTGGACATTGGACTTCGTCGACTTCGATGACGAGCCGTATGGATGGGAGTTCAACTTCACAGAACGGCTGGGCCCGCAGTTCGGCTTCGACTTGCTTCCATGGCCGTGCATCATTTCTGAGATGGGGGAGGCACTACGTTGTTATCACGATGATGAGATGGAGGTGGTCGTGGTGGATGGTCCGTTCGGCTGCCTTTCCGTGACCGGCGTTGATGAGGTTTCGGATCCTCGAGTGGCCGTTCATCCCAACCCCGGCACGGACCGTTTCTCGCTGAACCTGCCATCCGGATCGCATACCGTGGAAGTGCGCGATATCAGTGGCAAACTGGTCCATCACACAACGTTGATGCATGGCATGCCGGTGGATGCATCATCATGGCTTCCGGGCACTTACCTGGTGCGCCTTCCCGAACTCGGACGCTCGTTCCGTTGGGTGAAGCAGTGACCACAGGGGACGATCGCGTCCATAACAATTCGACCACGTTCGTGTCGCTATCCGGGGCGATCTGGTCTTTTGCCAAGCTGGTTCTCCGGAACGCGGGAGGAGGGGATCTCCACCGATGGCGCAGATGACACAGATGGGCCGCATGCGGCCCCTGCTCAATGCGCTGGCAGGCACGCTCTGCGACATCGGCGTTATCTGCGGATAGCTGTCGCTTGCTCGTGGCGGTAAGTTGACGGCATCGCACCTACCCGATAACCCAAGGTCGCTGACCCTATGAGCGCAACAACCTCCTACCTTCGCCCCGCTGTCGATCCCCGGAGTAACGCCCGGGGTGAAAAGGGAACCAGGTGAGAGACCTGGGCTTTACCTGAAGCTGTGAGCCCGAAGCAGCCGACCGGCAAGAAGCCACTGACCACCGCAAGGTGGATGGGAAGGCGCCGGTAGGTGGGCAAGCCAGAAGACCTGTCGCCAGCACGATCGGACATTGCTTCCAGGTAAGAGGCAGGCCCGGAACGTGCGCTGCTTCGCGCATGTCCACGGCACATCTTCCTGGGGGCGCTTGAACCAGCAACCCAACACCCCATGATCTTTCGTGTACTCACGCTTTCCACAACGTTTGCGGCCGCTTCGGCC
>JAGQVR010000234.1 GCA_020437875.1 Flavobacteriales bacterium | reverse complement strand
AGTTGAACGCATTGGTCTCCCTCCTCGCCGTGATGGTGGGCGGCTTGATCTGGGGCGCGCCGGGCATGTTCCTCGCCATCCCCTTCGCGGCCATCCTGAAGGTGATCTGCGACCGCGTACCCGCCATCCGCCCCTTCGGCTACGTCATGGGCACGGTCTCCATGGAGGAGCCACCGAAGCTGTTCCGGATCAGCAAGCCGAAGCAACGACCGGAATAGCGTCGGCACCCCGGGAGTGTGGTGTCCTGTTGCGCCGCTTCCCCAACCTGGAATTGGCCGGTCATCAACTTGCCACATCCATCGCTTGATCCACAGGCCGCTGCTGTCGGGCGTTCCGGCTCCTGAAGGTCGCAGCGACCCACACGTGGCACGAGCCATGCACTCCGAGGGCAAGTCCGCAGCCATGAAACACTCCCAACACCTCCACACCACCTCCCGCGACCCCCGTGCTGCACTGGTAGGACCGGTGCAGGGGGGCTGGAACACGCGCCTCAAGAATTGGGCGAGCTACCAACACACCATCGATGAATTGCGCCGTCAACGGGATCGTTTCGCCCTGCGGATGGACCTGGGTCTCCTCGCCGTCTGTGCAGGAGTGTCCGCGCTCTTCGTGCTGGCCGTGTACTGATCGGGACCGGGTCCCACGCTGCCGGACCTAACTAAAGTTCTCTTGACGCGCATGGTCTGCGCCCGGTCCTTTGCCGGAAACACGACCGATGCGGCACCTCTACCTCCTACTCGTCCTCCTCTTCGTGAATCCTGCCCACGGCCAGGCCACATGGGAAGCCATGTCCTCCGTGCCGGGAGCTGGGCGCTACTGGGCCGCGTCCACCGGGAACAGCACGCATGCCTATGCCGGCACCGGACGCCTGCAGTTCTCGGGTACCAACAACACGGTCGCCGACATGTATGCCTATGAAGCCGCCACCGATACGTGGAGCGCCATCCCGGACTATCCGGCCGGTGTGCGCGAAGGGATGGACGGCTTCACCATCGGGGAGCGCATCTTCTTCGCCTTCGGCTCACCCTTCATCCAATTCACCCGCACGGTGTATGAGTACCTGCCCGCCACAGGCACCTGGACACAGCATCCGGATGTGCCCGGCATCGGCTTCGCGTACTCGCACGGCTTCGTAGTAGGCGACACCTACTACATCGGTCCGGAGAACGGCACCAACAACGTGTATGCCTTCAACGGTACCACCAACACCTGGAGCACCGTGGCGTCCTTCCCCGGTGGCGACCGCCGCGCGCAATGTGCCTTCGCCGCCAATGGCAAGGGCTACCTCGGTATGGGCGCCGGTGTGTTCAGCGGCGTCTTCGGTGACTGGTGGGAGTATGATCCCGTGGCCGATGCATGGACCGCCGTGGCCGACATCTTCCCCGTTGCCGACCAGGCCAGCGCCACTGCGGTGGGCAACGTGGGCTATGTCTACAACACCGGTGGCGGTGGTGGTGGTGGCCGTCAGCTCTTCCGTTACGACGCGGTTGCCGATCTCTGGGTCGATGATGCCCAACTCCCCACGGACCGCATTGCCAACGGCAGCTGCTTCAGCATAGGAGGTCATGGCTACCTCGTGTTCGGGCAGAAGAGCCTCACCGGCGGTAACGTCTCCTCCAACGAGCTCTGGCGCTTCACGCCCGGCACCACCGGCATCGCCGAAGAGCAGGCCTGGCAGGGCGTGCAAGTGGGCAGCGACCTCGCGGGCACCGTAGCGGTCACCGTCACCGATGAACGCGCCGCGGCATTCCAATTGGAACTCCTGGACATGCACGGTCGCCTCATGGCGCGCCGCAAGATCACCGGCATGGGTCGTGTAGCGCTTGCCACGGACCTGCCTGCGGGCATCTACCTCGTGCGCCTGCAACAGGAGGATGTGGTGCTAGCCCGGAAGGTGATGGTGGGGCGTTGAGGCTGCCCGAACCCCACCGCCGTTCGTGGATCGTTGCGATCCTTGGGCGATCGACCCGGTGGCAAGGAGGTTGCTGAACCGTCCTGCCAGATGACCGTGTAATGACGGGAACCATGGTCGATTCAACTCCTGGGTACGGTGATGCTCAGCGAACGTCCAAAACGGATCCGGACGAATGGACTGGTCGATCCCTGCGCATCGTCGGTTCCTTTGTTCGATAGCAGGTCACGCAGTACATCGAGTAGCTCGCCATTCGGGCCGCCGGCCGACTCGACCGGTATTGCGGTCCAGTTCGGTAGGGTACGGCTCAACGCGGCCGGTTGGTCGGGGCGCACCTGTGCGGATACAGCGGTGGATGTACCTAGTAATCCGGACAGTAGAATGAACAGATGCAGCAGGTGTCTCATGATCGTGTGCGATGCTTGTTGGTGTTCGTTGATCCGGGAGCAAATGTCCCGGCGTCCACAGCGTGGCGCTTTACATCATTCCGGGGAAGGCTTTCATCGGCCTCGCAGGGCCGATGGCTCGTCGAATCCCTTTACGATCAAACGTCCGGCAAGCACCATCTCGTAGACCGCGATGGGCATGGCCAGGGCCATGGTGGTCAGCGAGTACGGCGTGATCACCCCGAGCAGTTCGATCGCGCCCACGACCAGGATGAGCGAAGCGCCCGTGATCCCCAACAGGGCCAACGGTCGTGGTACCAGGCCAGAGCGGAAGAAGACCGAACTGTACACCAGGGTGTTCACCCCCAGCAGGAAATGAGGCCCAAGTACGAAGGTCCAGTCATGGATCGCGATCAGGGCATGTCCGATGAGCATCGACTCCGAGGCTCCACCTGCCGTGCGTGAAGCGATACCCGCAAGGGCGAGCATACTGACCGCGCCGACCAGGATGGCGACCACCTCCAGCGAGCGGAAGACCACATAAGCCGGCCCAAGCCGTCCGGAGACCAGGCTGAGCACGGGCAACATCATCAGCGCCGTGCCGCAGTTCGCAAGGGAGAGGATGGCCTCGAAGAACGCACCCCATCCGATACGGGTGCCATGTGTGGCGGCAGCTGCAATGGGGTCGGCCGCGTCGATCACGGGCTTGTACAGCACGAGGCCGATGATGGCCGTGACCGTGGCAGTGATGAAGAACAGGCCGGTGATGCTCGCATGCCACTTCGTGGAAATGGTGTTCAGGTTCATGTGGGAGTGGGGTTGTTGGTTGTCGATCAGGATCAGAATTCCTCGGCAACGAGCTCCTTGTTGAGCATCATGCCGGCTGTTGTCCCCATGGCCACGGCATTGGCCACGGTGCGAAGGCGTGTGGTGTTATCGCCGCAGGCGTAGATGCCCGTGACCGTGGTCCGTTGCTGCGCGTCGGCCTGGATGTATCCCTCTTCCGAGTGCGCACAGCCGAGCTCCTGCGGAAGGGTGCAGTGCTGCTCAAAGGCGGGCATGGCGTACAAGGCATGGATGGCATGCACGTCTCCATCCTTCAGGTGGATACCGTTCAGCTGCCCCTTGACATGGGCGAGTTGCACCACCTCCTTCTCTTCGACATGAATGCCGTGTGCGCGCAACGCGGCCATCTGGTCATCCTTCAGCGTCGATGGCCCGTTCGTGTAGAGCGTCAGTTCCCTCGTCCAGTTGGCGATCAAGCGTACCAGCTCAAAGGCCTTATCGCCGTTGCCGAACACACCCGTCACTTCATCGCGCACTTCGTAGCCGTGGCAATAAGGGCAATGCAGGACCGAGATGCCCCAGCTCTCGGCGAAGCCCGGTATGGCGGGTAGCACATCGCGGATGCCCGTCGCGAACACCAGCTTCTTCGCAGTGAACATCGCACCGGTATCCACGCTCACCTTGAAGCCGCGCGCCCAGTGCTGTGCCCCGGTGACCGTACCGCTCAGGAACTCCACCGTGGTATAGCGCTCCACCTGCCTCCGCGCGGCGGCAGCGATCGCGTGCGGTGGAACACCGTCCTGGGTGATGAAGTTGTGCGAGTACGGTGTCTGCCTGTTCGCGGGCAGGCCGCTGTCCACGATCAGTACCCGGCGCATGGCACGGCCCAAGGCCATGCCGGCCGCGAGGCCGCTGTAACTGCCGCCCACGATGATCACATCGAAGTGTTGGTCCTCATGCATGCGTTGTGGGATCAAGGATGCCAGTGCCAGCCGGGGCATGACCTGCGCCCACGTGGCGCAGGTCACAAGGCCTAGGAAGTGCTGCCTGGTCATCGGTCCGTTCGGTCGTGGTGGATCAGGCTTGCGCGTTCCTGCCCGAGACGGCACGGATGAGGCGGTCCACGAAGGGCACACCGGCGAACACGATCCAGGGCACCAGGCAGATGGTGAGCAGGAAGGTGCGCTGGTACAGCGGCAGCGCTGCGAGCGGCTCGCCGAAGAGCGCCAGGAAGAGGGTGATCGAGGGGTAGATGACGACCCAGATCTTCAGGGACGCCAGTAGTTTCATCTTCGTTCTCATCGGTCGCG
>JAGQVR010000233.1 GCA_020437875.1 Flavobacteriales bacterium | reverse complement strand
CCCAAACAGAGGCGGTCACATGGTGACCTTCGCCCGCCAATCGGACTGCAGCACCGCTCCAAAGCTCTTCACTGCCTCCCCAGGGAACGGCGTCGTTCGTGCTGATGAAGAGCAGATCCATCAAGAGCAGCAAATCTAGAGGATCCCTAATGCATTGGCTTCGGCGCCGGTGCTTCCTATCAGCTCCCCACGACAAGGCCCAAGAACCCGTGTGGTCAGAACAAGCGCTTCAGGATCCGCTGGAAAAAACCAACCGGTAGCGCTTGTTCAACTGGCTTCCGATAACCCTTGGCCAATCTACTTCCCAATGCAGGAGCCTCGATATGCTCCGGCACCAATTCCCCCGCGGACCAATTCAATGAAGAAGCACTTCTCGCGATCAGATCCACCCACTGCAGGTAGCTCCTGCCCTTCGAGTAGCGGTTCGCAACAAGGTCACGTGCCCCTTCTGAACATCGGTCCCACATCGCCCTGTCGTTCACCAACTGAACGAATCGACCCGCTGCCCGTTCCGGGCGCTCATCGACCAGCAGCCCGGTGCGCCCATCGATGACCAGTTCGGGTATGCCGCTCTCCGTGGCACGCACCACCGGCACGACACCCGCCGCCATCGCTTCCAACATGGAAACGGGCAGGCCTTCGTAGTCGGACATCAGGATCAAGGCCTGTGCTCCAAGCAGTTCCTTGCCGACCTGGTCGGGATCGAGACGACCCGAAAAGTGGATCCTCGCGACCAACCCGGCATCCGCCACCACCCGCCGAGCGCTTTCCCCAGCTGGACCCTGCCCCAAGACCCTGAACCGCAAGCGAGGGTCCAACCGGCAGGCGTGGACCATGGTCTCTACAACAAGGCTGAAACGCTTCTGTTCCTCCACCAGCCGACCACTGTAGACCACGGTGAACGGATCCGCACTGTACACCGCCCTGGTGTCCGGCACGTCCACCCCGTATGGGATCACAACGGGATCCGCAGCCAGACCCTCCGTCCTGCTTCGATCGGCCAGGTGTTGCGATACACAAACGAGACGACCGCCACATCGTTCCGGAAGCGTGTGCCGCGCGACCTCCCAATAATCGGGGTCATCGGAATGCATGGTGAGCAGCCAAGGCAGCCCCCTCGCGCCACTGATAGCTGCTGCGATGTACATTTCGTTGAGGCACTGAGGCAGGAACACGGCTGGTCGATGCCGCTCAAGGAAGCGCAGGGTGTCGCGGATATCCTGCTCCATCGAGGCCCCACGCTGAACGAGTTCCACCTCGACCCCCATACCGCGCAACTCAGCGACCAGGGAAGACCGCTCGATCCCAGCACCGATGTGGTGCGATCGGACCACCAAGGGGACGCCCTCGCCATGGAGGTAGGAGAGCAGGCCGTGCAACCATGTGGTGACCCCACTGATGTCATTCACCAATCCATAGTGACCGAAGGCGATGGGACGATCAAGCGCTCGGAGCGCCTCCAAGCCAGGGGTCATGCCAAGCGCCTTCTGATACGGGAGAGCAGCGAAGCCCCACCGTTGCCAACAGTCTTGGGTGCGTGCATGGACACCTGCCTTACCGCCTCGAAAAGCCCACGTTGGGACTCGCGTACCTCGAGCGGTCCCTTACGTTCCGAAGGCTGAAGTACAGCACAGGCGAACCCACCCCACATGCTTCGTGCAGGCGCGGTGTCGTAAGCACTCTCGTGATAGATCCCCGGGATGAAGTCCAGGTCGACCGAATGCACGTATGGCGAACCTGCCCAGTCGGCGGTACGGATCCCCTCGCGGCACTCCGGATTGAAGCTATCGTGCATGATGATGATGCATCGGCCCTTCGGTCGGAACACCAGCAGTTTGTTGATGTCGTTGCGCACACCTTTTGCCGAGTGATCACCATCCACCAGGATGAGATCGATGTTCGTACCCTGCTTTTCCAGATCTGCAAGCAGTGACGGCAGCACCTCGGCTGAGGGCCCCGTATGGTAGCTCACGTTATCGAACAATCCGGCGAGCCGCTCCGGGACGGTCGGGTCGATGTCCACGGAATGAACGTGCTCCGAAAAATGCGCTATCACTTGCAGCGACCCACCCTTGTAGGTACCTATCTCCAAGGAGACTTTCGGGCTTGTCCTTCTCAGCAGGTCCTGCAACGCATACCGCTCGCAGTTCGTCATCTGCCAGTGCAGCGCGAAGGTAGGATCACTGGTCAGCTCATCATCCGGAGCATGGTAGACTGCGGGCATCGGATCCATCATCTCACTATTGGAAGCGGTTACAAGTTACCCATTATGCACTTGGTCCATCGCTGCTATCGAGCAACGCTGCAATGGAGGCGAACCCACTTGCGCGAAGGGCCGCCATCCGGCGCATCATCTCCGCCCTTGTCCAGGAACGCGTGGCGACCAACCGTTCCAACAGGACGGTATCAGGACCATCGCTGCCACACCTTATCAGGTGATCACCTATGCCCAACCGCTCGAACAGGTCGCGCAGCTTACTGTTCGGCAGCAGGTAGCGATCCTCGTTCTCTATGCCGACAAGGTTCGCAGCGCTCACTTGAAGGGTGAGGATGGATCCATGGAACCGATCGGTGACCATCAGATCCAATTGCTGATAGCCACGCAAGGCGTTCCCCACCACGGCCGCAGGATTGTCGAGGTCGACCTCGGCTCCAGGCGGATGCATGTAGTCGATCACCTCGAATCCCTGACCAGCTACGATCGCAGCGACACGTTCATACAGCTTGGGGTCAGCAACGGCCACCCCGGCAAGGGGTCTTTGCTCCTTCAACGATGGCCGCGATGAAACAGGGACCAGGTGTGTGATGTCCATGAGGATCGTAGGGTCCGGTACATGGGCCATGTGCTCCGGGGCATACCCGACCTCCCGCAAGAGCCCCTCTGCGGTTGCGTCCCGGTAGAGGATCCGATCGAACGCCAGCAAGTGCGGGCGCAATGCCCCTGATCGCCCGCGTTCCTCCGACCCGCCCACGTACGGATCGAAGGAGACGGCGAGGCCGACCTTCCGCGGTCCGGATAGACCGGGCAGGTAGTATGCATTGGGTGGCAGGGCATCCGCGATAGGTTCCCCGAAGTAGCCATCGAGTTGGAACACGGTATCACTGCCCACCACCACCATGTCATAGGACGAAGCCTGGATCCGCTGCATCAATTCATCCACACCGAGGCCCACGGGCAAGGACGGCCCGAAAGCACAGCGTTCCCGAAGGAAGCGATCGTACGCACGCTCACTCCGAATGAACTCGTTCTCCACCTGCTTCGCAAAGAGACCACTGCCCTTGGTCGTCCTCCGCTGCCTGGCCTTGAAAGACTCGGAAACGGCAGGTACATGATCGATCACCTCCACCTGCGACTGCGGGTAAAGACGCGTGAGCAGGTTGTATGAACAGTAGGTCTGCAACACCGATCCGATGTTGACCACGTGGTGATAGGTGAGCAGTCCGATACGCATGGATGCCTTGCGAGCGCTAGTTGAAATGGTTCAATACGAGCGGATGCACCACGGTCAGGTCGAGGTGACCGACTGGATCCACATCGCCAAGGAAAGCGGGATCCACGGCGCACAAGGCGGCACTGCTCTTCTTGCCACTGACGATGTCCCGGGTCAAACCGTGCAGGTCCGTCCATGTCCGATAATACGGATTCGGCTGTACCGCAGCACCGACCTGTTCCGGGAAGCAATCCTCGGGATGATCCACCCAAAGCTCTGGCAACAACGCCTCCTTCGGCGAGCCTGCGTGCTCCGACCGGAAGGGACGAGCGACAAGTCCGACCTCCTTCGCGACCGGGTGCGCGTTGAAGCGATCGGCGATCGAGGAGATCATCTGGTTCCGTGCTTCGCCATCCAGGCTCCGTCCGCCGAAGCGCTCGTCGTTCAGGAAGACCCCGGGCACATAGTAGTGTGCAAAAGCCTCAGACCTGGCATGATCGACTCGCCGGACCTTGGGAAGGTGCGGGACCGGATGAACACCTGCCGCTTCGCGTATGGCCTGTTGCATCCTCCCCTTCACCTTCTGCACGATCCCACGGGCGGCGGGAGGGGGATCCAGATGTTGCAACACACCGATATCCTCGAGGATCACATTGAAATTCACCATCCGCTTGAACGGGGCCATGCCGTGATCGGAGACGACCATCACCTGCTCAGGAGCAAGCTTGTCGACGGTGTACCGTAGCGTATCATCCAATGCAGAGTAGAACTGCTGCAACAGGTAATGCAACGCGGAGCTGGCCTTGCCACGTGACATCAGCTGCTCGATGGTGTACATGAAGATGTTCGCCAGCACCACCGGCTCCTTCTGCACGAAGAAACCCATGTCACACGGACCGTATCGCTTCACCATATCGACGTAGATCCGAACCCGCCTCCAAATGGCCTCGGTACACTTGTCGAAGAAGAGATCCGTGCTCCGGATCCCGGAAACAT
>JAGQVR010000232.1 GCA_020437875.1 Flavobacteriales bacterium | reverse complement strand
CCATCCGGTGCGCGGGGCTTCTTGTTTATGATTGTCCGGTATGGTGGTACGCTGTCATTCTTCGCCTATCCGCGCAGCAATGAACTGTACTTGGGTTATTGAGCGGGAAAGTTGGCTGAAGAAGCGGCGGCGTTCTATTAGATTTCCAGCATATGATATCCCTTCATTTGAGACCACTGCGACTGATCTTGATCGGGCTGCTGTTTCCATTCCTCAGCTGTTCGCTTGAGGCGCAGATGCATATTGATTCCCTGCGAAGCATTTCTGAGGATCGTTCCCTGCCTGACAGCATGCGCTTCACAGCCTACTTCGACCTGATCTGGGAGGGATACCTGTTCTCCCAGCCGGATTCGGCCTACAGCCTGGCAAGGGATCTCCAACGGAACGCTCGAAGAGAAGGCAACCGGGTATTCGAGGCACGCGCCAGCGAGCTTCTCGCCGCTACCTGGTATGTGCGCGGTGATCTGCGGACCGCGTTGATCAACTACGACACGGCACTTACCCTGCACAAGCGGAACGGCGACCAGGACGGGATGGCCGACGTGATGACGAACATGGCCGGAATGCGGGCCTTCCTCGGCGAGCGCAGCGAAGCGCTCAAATTGTACGAGGCGGGCCTGCGCATCCATGAGACGCTCCATGACAGCACGAGCATCGCCAATGACCTCAATGCCATGGCGACGATCCACATGGCGCTTGGTGACCACGCGCTGGCCTCTGATCTGCTCGTCCGCAGCCTACGCGTGCAGGGATCGCTCGGGAATGATCGTGGTGTTGCGACAGGATACGCCAACATGGGAGCACTCCTGAATGCGCAAGGTGAACCCGACCAGGCGTTGCTGCACTATCGAAAAGCGCTGCGGATAGCGGAAGAGATGGGCGATCGGCACATGATGGGCAAGGATCTCGAAGAGATCGGCTCGTGCCTACTTCAGATGGGTGATACCGCGGCCGCCAAGGACCATTTCGAACGAAGCCTGGTACTCCGTCAGGAACTGGATGATCAGCATGGCATCGTCAACGTGCGGTCGCGCATCGCTGAGGTATTGTTCCATCAACGGGAATACCCGGGAGCATTGGCGCTCTTCGATTCGTGCATACGGATGGCCCGGGAGAACGACCTGCCCTGGGGTCTAGGCACCGCGCTTGTGGGTAAGGCCAAGCTCCTCTTGGCGACGGGCGAGTCGGCCGCTGCGTTGAACGCGGCGATCGAGGCGGAGCAGGCGGCAAGGGAGGCTGAGGAGCTGAGCCTGATGCGTGACGCCACGGAGCTGCGCTATCAGGTGCTCAAAAGGATGGGGCGTTGGGCAGGATCGCTGGCCGCTCACGAGCATCTGGTCCAACTGAACGACAGCATCATGGCGGAGGAGAACCAGCGCGCCGTGCTGCGCAATGAATACAGATACAACTATGAGAAGCAAGCGTACGCGGACAGCATTGCCCATGTCGTCGACCTAGCGCGCGTTAACGGGCAGCATCAGGAGAAGATGCTCCGAGCGCGTTCCCGACTGTATCTGGCGCTATCCGGTGGGCTTGTCCTCTCGGTCATACTGCTCGGGTTCTGGCTGAGAGCCCGTCTGCTGAAGCGGACCAACGCCGCACTGGTCGAGGCTCAGGACAAGCTCGTGGAAAGCGAACGCGGAAGGGAGGCAGCGGAGGTGCGCGCACGCATCGCTCGCGATGTGCATGATCAACTCGGCAGTGATCTGACGAAATTGGTCATGCTCGGCGGTGAGGTAAGGGCCACGGCGACGCATGATCCGGCACTTGCCGTTCATGCGGGCGATATCGAGCGCATCGCCAGCGAGGCGAATCGATCGCTAGGTGACATCGTGTGGGCCATCGACCCGGACCACGATACGCTCGCCGGCCTCGTGGAGCGGGTTCGTGCGCACGCAGCGCGCATGCTTGGCAATGGACCGGCCGAGTATACCATCGACTGTGAGCACGAAGGCATGGACCGGGGCGTCGACCCTGCGATCACCAGGGACATCTATCTAATATTCCGTGAGACGCTGAACAATGCGATCAAATACGCCCGCGCCAACAGGATACAGGTGGTCTTCCGCACGAACGAGAAGCAAGTCCGCTTCGAAGTGCGCGACGACGGGATCGGATTCGCCGCTACCAATGGTACTTCCGGTCGTGGTCTCGCCAACATACGTGAGCGAGCGCGGCGCATCGGAGCGGACCTTAGCATTGAAGGGGACCGGGGGACCCGCGTTCGCTTGGTGCTTGGGCTTCCTTGAAAGGATCGAAGGCGGCGGATTACCTTTCTTCCATGGAAGTACTGCGGGTGGCCATCGTGGAAGACGATGTTGCGACGACGGAGTATTTGTGCCGACGGATCGAGCGGGCCGAAGGCATGCGCGTCATGGGCACATTTGCTTCCGGTGATGACCTCCTTCGCTCCCTATCCGAATTGAAGGCTGATGTGGTGCTCATGGACATCAACATGCCCGGAACAAGCGGCGTGGATTGCGTGCGCGAAGCAAGGCTGATAAGGCCGGATCTGCAGTTCCTTATGCTCACGGTCTTCATGAACCCTGCGTACATCTTTGAGGCCTTGCGCGCCGGGGCGACAGGTTATCTCCTGAAGAGCACACCGGCCGAGGAACTGATCGATGCCATTCGTGACCTTCACCGAGGGGGATCCCCCATGAGCAGCGCGATCGCGCGCATGGTGGTGAACAGCTTTCAGCAAGAGGCGGCACAGCCCATCCAGGACGGGCTCTTGAGTGCACGGGAGCGGGAGGTCCTGGACGGGCTTGCCGCTGGCCTGAAATACAAAGAGATCGCAGAGAAAGCAGGGCTCAGCACCGAGACCGTGCGTGTCCATGTCCGCAGGATCTACAGCAAGCTGCAGGTGCGTGGCCGAATGGAGGCGGTGCGGAAGGTGTTTCCAAAGAACCGCTGAGCTTCCCCTGCTGGCTTCACGCCTTGGTCATATTAACCCGAAAGGGTTATTGCTCGCTCCCGGGAGAACGCATCTATTCGTTCATCGGTGCGGTGGCTCTCACCATCCAAGCGAGGCCACGGCATTCATTTTCCTTCTGTCGAAACGCGAACACGAACATCGATCACGCTCATGAGGATCCCTTTCACCTACAGAGTGCTCATTCTTATACTGTCCCTTGGCGGGCCCGGTTTTTTGAATGCCCAGCTCGGATCACAGGAACCCATCCCCTGGTCCCGCTTGGGAGCCGCAGCCACTGAGGCATACACCGGCGACGCGGTCGGCATCGCACCTACTTCAGAGGGTGTTCACCTACGCTCTGGTTTCCAGAAGCTGGCCGGCACCGTTACGGACCAAGGCCTGATACTGATCTCCACGGTCGCCCCGGCGAGGGATCTGCGGTTGACCGCGTCGGCTTTCGGCCGCGGCAACTCCTTGAACGTGCTCTCGCTCCGCGGTACCGTGACCAGCGATGACGCAACGGCACGTTTCATTCGCCCCGCGCTTACAGAGGAGTATTCCGTGAGCGTGGACGGCGTGCGACAGGATTTCATTCTGGACACGCGCCCTGCTGGCGATGGTGAATTGCTCGTGCATCTGGCCCTACAAGGCGCTGTGGCCACACAAGGCCTCGAAGGCACCGTGCTGACAATGGACGGTTCAGGGCGGGAGCTGGCCTATGGCCGGTTGCTTGTTACTGACGCCATTGGTCAGCAATTGATGGCCGTGATGGACGTCGTGGATGAGCATGAGATCGTCATCCGTGTTCATGATGCAAGCGCGACCTATCCCATCAGGATCGACCCGACCTTCAGCGATGCGAACTGGGTGAGCATGAACTCGGGCCTGCCCGGCGCCAATGGATTGGTCCAAGCCATCGCCATCGACTCGAACGGCGACCTGTACATCGGAGGTACGTTCACCTTCGTCGGGAACGTGCCTGCGAACCAGATCGCCAAATGGGATGGCACCTCATGGTCCGCGTTGGGCGTTGGCGTGGCATGGGGTGTTCAGCCTGGAACGGTGAGCTCACTATTGGCCAATGGCACGGATATATACGTGGGCGGCACTTTCACTACGGCGGGCGGCATCACGGTGAATCACATCGCGAAATGGGATGGCGCGAATTGGTCCGCGCTGGGCTCCGGCCTCAATGGCCAACAGGCACTGGCCATGGCCTGGATGGGGTCCGAGTTGATCGTGGGTGGTGGGTTCCTCTCTGCGGGTGGCGTGGCCAATACCAGCAGGCTGGCAAAGTGGAACGGGACCACGTGGTCGTCGCTTGGTGTGGGTACTACGGATAGCAATGTGCAGGCGTTGCTCGTGGATGGGACCGACTTGTATGTAGCCGGTGGATTCACCACGCTCGTGGGCTTTCCCGCCAACCGAATAGCGAAATGGGATGGGAGCACATGGTCCTCCTTGGGCACCGGAATGAACGGCCAAGTGCTTTCCTTGGCGAAGAACGGTACGGACCTCTATGCCGGAGGTGGCTTCACGACAGCCGGTGGAACC
>JAGQVR010000231.1 GCA_020437875.1 Flavobacteriales bacterium | reverse complement strand
ACCCTTGGAAGTTCTGCAGGTATTGGTTGTTGCTGACCAGCAGATCTCCACCGATCCTATCCAGGCTGTTGAACCCGGAGAAGTCCCGGACACCCACCTGGTTCTGCTCGAAGGTGAACGTACCGGTGATCATGTCCAGATCGGCGAAGCCGCTCAGGTCTGCCGGTCCGGGATAGGCCCAAACCCCCGTGATGGTCAGATCTCCCGGCAGCGTATCACAATTGCCGTAGTTCAGCGCATAGTTGTCGGCATCGGCCTGGCTGCTGATGGTCACGTTGCCGGTGGGGCACTGGGCCCATGTTGCCAGGGGGAACATCAACGCGGCAAGTACGAGCGGTGCAGATGACATGTGTGGTAGACGGGAATGTTCCGGATGGGTTGTCGCAACCCTGCAAGGTCGCGATCCACCGAATAGTCGTCCGGAGTTGGGACCGGCACCACCGTACGCCCTGTTCGCACCGGCACTGAAGGGTCCGGCACCGGCCAGCGGTGGCCGACAACCACGAATGGGTAATCTCAGGGTCCAATACCGAACACCATGACCACCATTCCCACCGAACCGATCGGGAGCGTGCCACGCCTTCCGCAGGATGACCGTTGAAGCTCGTGAACTCGCCGGCGACCAGGATCTTGCCATCCGCCTGCACCTTCACATCGCGCACGGTGACCCCGGGCCCCTGTGGCCCGACACCAATGTCGAACGAGGTGTCGTGCGACCCGTCCGTGTTCACCCGGGCGACCCTGTTCTGTGCCGGGAAGCCGAAGTTCACGAAGTCACCGAGGACCAGGACCTTCCCATCGGCCTGAAGCGCCATCCGCCAAACCGTGGCATTGGCACCGGCGAGCGTGGAAAAGCCGTGATCCAGGGTGCCATCACTCTCCAAGCGTGCGATCCGCTGCCGTTGGACATTGTGGTACTGGGTGAAGTCACCGGCGATCAGGATCCGTCCCTCCGGTTGAACCAGCACATTGCGCACCCGTGCACTGGCGCCGTACCCGAGCGAGCGGCCCATGTCAGTGGGATTGAAGCTTAGGTCCAGATTGCCCGGTTGCTGGGCTGATGAGGCCAAGATCAGGGGAATGGCCACCAGCATGCTGAATGACCGGAGTACACGCGTGTAGAACATCAAGTATGCGATCTGGGAATGAAGAAAAGGAAATGACCCATCATGGTACGAACGAGGTGATCCCCACCCGGTTGCCCGTTCCACAGGCCGGATATCGTCAGTGACCATTTCACTTCGCGTGAGGCAAGCCGGACCACGGCCCAATTCCTACCTGGCGAACGTGGCTTACTTTCAGCAGCCCATACCACCGCTCGATGACCCGCAATTTCCTGCTCGGCGCGATCCTTGGGATCGCCATCAACACCCAGGCACAGTACATCATTTCCGATCCGGCCTTCCTGGCCGAACTGCAGGTGGTGGTACCTGGAGCGCTCTCCGGGAACGTCCTGGACACAACCCACGCCAGCGTGCTCAGCCTGGACCACCTGGACCTCGCGAGTTCCGGCGTCATGGACCTGGACGGGATCCGCTTCTTCACCGGCCTGGACACGCTGAACGTGCGGAACACCCCGCTGAGCGACCTGAACGGCCTGCCTCCGCAGCTGAAGTGGCTGGACTGTGCCAGCACGGACCTGCTGGCGCTCCCGAACGACCTGCCGGACAGCCTGGAGTTCCTGGATTGTTCGAACATCGGATTGACCAGCCTGCCTTCCACTTGGCCGGCCGGGCTCCGCGAACTGCTGGCGGGGAGCAATGACCTCACCGTGCTGAGCGACCTCCCTCCCGCCCTGGAGATCCTCTACGTGAACTTCAATGACATCTTCCTGATCGTGCAGCTTCCGTCCACCCTGCTGGTACTGGACTGCCAGAGCAACGACCTGACCGGCCTGCCGGCCCTGCCTCCCGGACTTGTCCGACTGGGCGCAGGGGTGAACCAGATCTCAGTGCTTCCGGCACTTCCGGCCACGCTGGAGGAGCTCGTGATGAGCTACAACGACCTGACCAACCTGCCTGCGTTGCCGCCTGCGCTCCGGGAGCTCTACATCTCTTCCAACAGTGTGGTGGCACTGCCGACGTTGCCCAACGGCCTCACGAAGCTGAGCGCCGGCAGCAATCAGTTGAGCGCCCTTCCCAACGTACCGGACAGCCTGAACTACCTGTACATCGCCTGGAACCAGATCGATTCCCTGCCCCCGCTCCCGGACGGGCTCACCCTGCTGGGTTGCAGCGGGAACCTGATACCCGAACTGCCTACCCTGCCGGCCCAGTTGGAGGAGTTGTACTGCAACCAGAACCCGCTGACCTGCCTGCCGGCACTTCCGGCCGGATTGCTGTCCTTGGTCTGCAACAACACCGGCATCACCTGCCTGCCCAACATACCGGCGGGGGTCACCTACACGCCCTCCGACCTGGGCTTTCAACCCGTGATCTGCGCCGCCGGTGATCCCTGTGCCCTGGAGCAGGCCATCCGGGGTGTGGTCTTCCTGGACCTGAACAGCGATGGCGTTCAAGACCCCACGGAACCTGTGATGCCCCACGCCGTCATCGAGGTCCTTCCCGGCCCGATCGTGGGTGGTGCGGACGTGAACGGAGCGTTCGTGATCCCGGTCGATACCGGCAACTACCTCGTGGACGGTCGGATGAAGCAGTACCACACCATCACCACTTCCCCGTTCCAGGTCACCATCACACCCGGGGAAACGGATTCGAGCAGCGCGATAGGATACCAGGCCATTCCCGGCATCCATGATCTCCGGTCGGACATCCAGGCCGGCCCTGCACGACCCGGGTTCGAGAACCTCGTACACCTGTCGGTGACGAACGCCGGCACCGACACCTCTGCGGCCGTGATCGACCTGAGCATCGCCGCGGACCAGTCCTTCGACTCGGCCACCGTGATGCCGGCCATGCAGAACGGGAACATGATCACCTGGAACGCCGTGCTACCACCGAACGCCATCTGGTCCTGTGTGGTGACCTTGGCGACCGACGCCGCGATCCCCTTGGGCTCCTCGATCACGCACGTGCTGGAAGCCGGTCCGCTGGCCATTGACACCGTGCCCCAGGACAACACCGTCTCCTGGGTGTCCGAGGTCGTGGGCTCCTACGACCCCAACGACAAGCTGAGCCCGGTCAGCTACCTGAACACGGTGGAGGTGCAGAACGCCGAATGGATCGACTACACCATCCGCTTTCAGAACACCGGGACCTTCCTGGCCGAGAACGTATTGATCACCGACACGCTCCCCGCCTCGCTGCAGGCCGCGACCGTACAGTACGTCAGTGCGTCCCACAACGCGCTCTGGCACCTGGATGGCAACGTGCTCACCTTCTCCCTGCCCGGTATCCTGTTGCCCGACAGCGCCAGCGACCCCTTGGGGAGCCAGGGCTATATCCACTTCAGGATCCAAGTGGCCACCAACCTGATCAGTGGGGACACGATCGTGAACCGGGCGAACATCTTCTTCGACTTCAACGACCCCATCATCACCGAGCCGTCCACGATCCCCATCGCCTTCCCCGACCACATCGGTGATGCACACACCCTGGCCATCGGCGTCCAGGTGGCACCCAATCCCGCGCACGATCACGCCGTGCTCCGGTTCACGGAATGCCTCTCCGGTCCGGGCGACCTGCTGCTCTATGACGAACTGGGAAGGGGAGCATGGCGTACCCCGCTGAGCGCCGGGCAATGCGCCACGACGATCACGACCAGCGACCTGGTCCCAGGCATGTACTACTTCGTGGTCCGGTCGGGAAACAGGCATGCCACGGGGAAGTTGAGCGTGACGCACTGACCGGAAGGCACCTGGGGACCGGCATCCGCGCATCGATCGATACAGGCACCCGCTCCTCGACCAAGGATCACGGAGCTTCATGTCCTGTACCTGCGCTCCGCAGGCTCGGCCATTGCTTCGGTGAAGGTTGAAGGAATTGGGCACTGATATGTCCTTCTGCGGCAACGCCCTTGGAACACCCAGGGGCGTCGTCCTCTCAAGCCTATTGGTCCAGGCTGGTCCATCAGGGATCCCCGGAGGGCTCCCACCTTACCGATTTCTTCTACATCGAAGATCCACCAGATCAATCCTCATTCCATGATCCGTTCACTACTTCTGGCCTTTCTGCTGGGCGCACAAGGCTCCTACACGTTGGCCCAATTCGGCCCCTACGACTCCTTCAACTACCAGGCCGTGGCCCGTGATGCCAACGGCGATCCGCTGGTGAACCAGTCGATCTCCTTGCGGCTCACCATCTCCTATGGCATTTCGTTCGCCTATCAGGAGACCTACGCCGCCACCACGAACGAGCTGGGCTTGTTCTCCGTGAAGGTCGGGCAGGGCACCACCACGGGCTTTGGCTTCTGGACCGTGTTCGACGAGATCTCCTGGGGCGACGCGTCCTTCTGGGGCCTGATCGTGGAGATGGACCCGACCGGCGGCACGAATTACCAAGGTATCGGCTCGGA
>JAGQVR010000230.1 GCA_020437875.1 Flavobacteriales bacterium | reverse complement strand
ACGACCGGAAGTGAAGCTGATCGAATGCCCGCGGGATGCCATGCAGGGCATCGCCACGTTCATCCCCACCGACGTGAAGGTGGATTACCTGAACACCCTGCTCCAGGTGGGTTTCGACACCATCGACATCGGCAGCTTCGTAAGCCCCAAGGCCATTCCCCAGATGGCCGACACCGCCGATGTGTTGTCGCGGATCGACCTCGACGGCTCCCGGAGCAAGCTGCTGGTGATCGTGGCCAACGAGCGTGGTGCCGAGGAGGCGGTGAAGCAGGAGCGGGTGAGCTACCTGGGCTATCCCTTCAGCATCAGCGAGACCTTCCAGCAGCGGAACACCAACACGAGCATCGAGGGCTCCTGGGAACGCATCGCG
The DNA here is from genome assembly GCA_020437875.1 of Flavobacteriales bacterium. Classification (GTDB taxonomy): domain Bacteria; phylum Bacteroidota; class Bacteroidia; order Flavobacteriales_F; family PHOS-HE28; genus PHOS-HE28. The sequence continues at coordinate 4,115 of JAGQVR010000230.1, read as the reverse complement.
CGGATCGCCGCCATCGCAGGCGGGGCGAACAAGGAGCTGGTGGTGTACATCAGCATGGCCTTCGGTAATCCGTACGGCGACCCCTGGAACGCAGAGGTGGCGCTGCAATGGACAGGCCGTCTGGTGGAGGAGCTGGGCGTGCGCATCATCGCACTGAGCGACACCGTGGGCGTGGCCGACCCGAAGGACATCCGGTCCATGTTTTCCGCGCTCATACCGGCGATGCCCGGAGTGGAGTTCGGCGCACACCTGCACTGCACGCCGTACAACTGGCAGGCAAAGACCGCAGCTGCCTGGGAAGCCGGCTGCCGCCGCTTCGACGGGGCGTTGAAGGGTTATGGCGGATGCCCGATGGCGGAGGACGAGCTCGTGGGCAACCTGGCCATGGACATCTTCGTGGCCGACCTGGAGCGGCGTGGGATCAGGACGGGGATCGACCTGGAGGCGTTGGAGCGCTCGGTGCGGTTGGCGGGCACGGTGTTCCCGGGATTAAGCACCATCTAGAAAGTTTGACCGAAGGTGAAGAACACACCGTTCTGGTCAGAGCCGTAGCCGAGGTCAAGCCGTAGGACCACCTGTTCCTTGATCGCGAAGCGGACCCCGCCTCCATGGGAATGGAGGAGGCGTCCAAGGCCATCGTCACCAATGCTTCCAGCATCGGTGAAGCCCACAAGCGTCCACCTACCCGTGAGGGCGAACCGGAGTTCAGCCTGTGCATCGAGATGGTCATTGCCGCGGAACCGATTGGAATAGTATCCACGTAGCATCTCCGCACCTCCCAGTGCGTACCGGAACAGATAGGTGGATGTACCGAACGACCACCCCGTGCGGATGCGTCCTGCAAGCACCCATCGGGCGGATCCCAAGTACCGGAAGCTGCATACTTCCGCGTTCAGTTGGAGCAAGTCCTTTCCGTCGGTCACATTGCTAAGTGGTCCGGGCAGGTACGTCAGGCCCGCACTGATCAAAGACCCCTTGTGGGTGCTGGAAGTGGCATCGCGGCTGTCCCACGTGAGCCCGGCGTTGAAGGCCGTGGAACGCTCGTTCGGGATGGGACCATCCCGCAGCACCACGTTCTCCTGGTCTTTCACCTCCTGCTGCGTCCAGGAGCGATGGTCCAGGCCAAGAACCGCGTGCCACGGACCTCCCAGGCCGCGTTCCAGCGCCCCTCGGATATTGAAGCGCTGGGCGAAGAGCTGGATGTAGTCCGTGGACTTCGTATCGTCTCCTTCACCGAAGTAGTACTGCACCATGTCCGTTAGACCAAGGGTCACCTTGCCGTCCAACTTCCTGCCGAGTCCGTACCGCATGTAGTTCACTTGCGCAGAATACTGACCCTGCATGGAGAACATGGTCTGCAGGTCGGCGTAATGGCCCGGCACCCGAAGCGGGTAGCGGAAGAAGGCTCCTCCTGCCACAAAGCCTACTGTCGGATCGTACCCGAAGACAGGCGAAACGGAGTAGTCATAAGGATGGATGCGCTCCGTGGAGGCCGCGTGGAAGGTGGTATCGGTGACTCCACGTTCATAGACCCCTTCGCCCGCGATGTAGGTGGCCAGGACGATCACATCCTTCAGCGCACCGGCTGGCACTTCATGTGGATCCTTGTCGAGGATGATGAAGTCGGCCCAGAGGCCTTCCGCGATCCTGCCGACCCGCGATCCCTCGCCGAGCACATGGGCGCCTTGCGCGGTGTAGGCCAGAAGCGCCTCATCGATGGTGAGCGTCTTACCTGCGATGCCAGGAATGGCTGCGCCGTTCGGATAGGTGCCTTCCACCAGCCCGGCCATATTGCCGAACGGGTTGAAGGCATCGACCGACGGATGCTCCGAGAAGGTCGTGTCCATGCCATAGGGCAGGTCGCTCGTCAGGGCCCCGTGGGCGTTGCGCACCTTTTCCCTCGCATCGAGAAGGTCGGAGGTGATCAAGGGTGGATCGCTGTTCTTGTAATCCTTCAGCAATCGGTCCATATCATATACCTGCGGGGCCAGCACCGTGATGGACAAGCCCAGGTCCTCCGCTCGCCTGACCTGGTCGGGGTGTATGTACCCGGCATGGTCGAGCACGTGGCGGTGGTGCGGCACCTTTCTCGACGCCTGCTCCCAGGCGTCCAGGATGTTCTCCACGCCGGTCTTGCCTTGTACGTGGAACGCGAAGGTGGCGCGGGGGTGCAGCAGGAAGGACTCGCACAGTTCGGGTTCGCTGTAGAAGATCCGCCCTCCAGGCTCAGCGCGATCGTGCATATCGGCAGGACGTGACAAGGACATGTCCTCGAACAGTTTGATCGCATGATAGCTCACACGGTCGAAGTCGTTCCGTGGTCCAAGGAAGCCCATCTTGCGCAGGCCCATGCCGTTCATGAGGTCATGCGTAGTGGGGATGCGACCGAAGCTTCTGGCGCGCACGCGCAGCTTCAGATCACCAGAACGTTGCAATGCCTGATAAATGCGCAGGTGGTAAGGTGCGAAGGTGTTGTCCCCGATGGTAGTGATGCCCCGCACAAGCGCCATGTGCTGTTCCTCAAGTATCGCAGGTACAAGGGTGCGGTCGGTCAGTCGATTCCCTGCCTCTTCCAAGGCTTTCATGGCCGCCGCTTCATAAAGCCGGCCGTCAAGCTCACCATGGGGATCATGGCCCAGGGTGCCGTTGTCGTTAGGTGCATTACCACCATACCCCAGCCTATTGAGGGCCACGGAATTGGCCACCGCCGCATGACCGCTCTTTTGCACCAAGATGACGGCCTTTCCCGGTGTCTGCCGATCCAACCAGGACCGCGGCGAGGCCAAACCCTTGAGCACATCGGGATGCAGGTTCCGACCGACAACGAATTCATCGGCGCTGGTAAGGATTAGCTCCTCGATCCGGGTGCGCAGATCAGCGGTGTCATGCACCAGACCGAGATCGAACCTGCCGGAGCTGAGCGCCGCGTCCACGAAGTGGATGTGGGCATCGATGAAACCGGGCATCACGGTCCTGCCCTGAAGGTCGACCGTGTTCGTAGCCGGGGGAGGAGTTTCTTCCGGGCCACCGACGCGGCCGAAAAGGCCATTCTCCACGACGAACCAGGAGGCAGAGGATCGCAGGGAGTCCTCGGTGATGATCCGGCCGTTCCGGAAGAGCGTTGCCTGTCCCATTATGGCCGCCGGTAGCACCGCCAGCAACAAAAAGGAACCCGGCCTGCTACATCCCAAAGCGCGAATGGAAATGCCCTCAAGTTGCAACCACATGTTGGTGGATCTGGAGTTCACATGGGGAATTAACAAAGGCCTGCTTGCAGAGCTGAACTCAAAGCTACAACTGACGAACCCCTCCATGACAACACGGCCACGTAAGTGATGAGACTAGGCCGTGATGCACCGGTGAGGTTTCACCAACCTACTGAAAGGCCTCCCCAGCTGCGTAGGTGTCGAAGAACTCCTGGAATTTCACGATCTTTCCTTTCTCTATCACAATGAGATGGATAAAATCAGATGCATAGGTCTTCTGGGTCCGGATCGCCCTGCACTTCATATGTCCGATAACGGCGATCGCATCCGTATCCGTTAAGGTTCGCTGTGGAAGTAGTTCCATGATCTCCTCTTCGCGTTTCCCGATGGATATCCATTCCAGGAAACCAGCATGGCCGTGCCTTGTTCCACCTGCTGGATTGAATGGATTCTCAGGTTCGCCCCATTCCACGTTCTCGTCCAAGAGCTCCAGCATGGCAGCAATGTTCCTGTTCGAGAAGGCGTGGTATAGCGCGCGGACGATCTCGTCGTTCGACCGGATGGTGGGGGTGTGATCCTTCATTACGGCGAGCTGTTGGTCACTAAAATAGGGGTCGCAACAGGCTGTTGGATCTGCACTTCTCGGCATCGGTTGGTGTTCTATGGGCACCTGCACTGCACACCGGAGAACTGGCAGGCGAAGACCGCAGCTGCCTGGGAGGCCAGCTGCCGCCGCCGCTTCAACAGGGCGTTGAAGGGTTATGGCGGATGCCCGATGGCCGAGGACGAGCTGGTGGGCAACCTGGCTATGGACCTCTTCGTGGCCGACCTCGAGCGGCGTGGGATCAGGACGGGGATCGACCTGGAGGCGTTGGAGCGCTCGGTGCGGTTGGCGGGCACGGTGTTCCC
>JAGQVR010000229.1 GCA_020437875.1 Flavobacteriales bacterium | reverse complement strand
CCCCGCCCTGGAGGAAGGCGAGGACCACGACGAGGAGGACGTACCCACCGAGGACCAGGCCATCGCCGAGAACGAGGATGTGGGCGAGAACGAGGAGAACGAACGCGACGACTTCGACCTGAGCGACTATTTCCAGGACGATGACACGCCGGACTACAAGCTGAGCGTTCAGAACAGTGGTCCGGACGAGGAGGAACGCGAGATCCCGCTGAGTGGCGGCACCTCCTTCCAGGACAACCTGAAGGCACAACTGGCCCTGCGCGACATCGACGAACGCACGGAGCTGCTGGCCGAGAACCTCATCGGCAACCTGGACGAGGACGGCTACCTGCGCCGCGAGCTCGACGCCATCGTGAACGACCTCGCCTTCACCCAGAACGTGATGTGCGACAAGGCCGACCTGGAGAAGGCGCTTCGTGAAGTGCAGGCCCTGGACCCCGCAGGTGTGGGTGCGCGGGATCTGCGCGAATGCCTGTTGATCCAGGTGGAGCGCCTGCCCCACAGCCTCGAGCAGCGCATCGCCGAGGAGATCCTCGACAAGCACTTCGAAGCCTTCAGCAAGAAGCACTACGACCGGATCCTGGAGAAGCTGGAGATCGACGAGGAGGCCCTGAAGGAAGCCATCGACCTGATCGTGCGGCTGAACCCCAAGCCGGGCAACACCATGCGCGAGACCGACAAACCCTCGCAGGAGATCATCCCCGACTTCGCGGTGATGGCTATCGATGGGCAGCTCGAACTCTCGCTGAACGGTCGCAACGCCCCCGAGCTCCGCGTTAGCCGCGCCTACCGCGACATGATGAAGGAGTACGCGCGCAACAAGAAGGACAAGGACCAGCGCGAGGCCCTCCAGTTCATCAAGCAGAAGCTCGACAGCGCCAAGTGGTTCATCGACGCGATCAAGCAGCGGCAGAACACGCTCCTGGTGACGATGGAGGCCATCATGGAACACCAGCGTGAGTTCTTCCTCACCGGCGACGAGACGAAGTTGAAGCCGATGATCCTGAAGGACATCGCCGAGCGCGTGGGCCTGGACATCAGCACCATCAGCCGGGTGGCCAACAGCAAGTACGTGCAGACGAACTACGGCACCTTCCTGCTGAAGTTCTTCTTCAGCGAGAGCCTCACCAACGAGGCGGGCGAGGAGGTCAGCACCCGCGAAGTGAAGAAGATCCTGAAGGACGCCATCGATGCGGAGGAGAAACGCAAGCCCCTGACCGATGACGAACTGACCGCCCTCTTGAAGGGCAAGGGCTACAACATCGCCCGCCGCACGGTGGCCAAGTACCGTGAGCAATTGAACATCCCCGTGGCCCGGCTGCGCAAGGAGCTCTGAGCCCTGGCATCATGCTGTTCGCGGCCCGCCTGCTATCACACCTCCTCCATCCCCTGCTCATGCCCCTGCTCACGCTCTGGGTCATGCTGCGCGTCGACCCGCACGTGGGCTACTTCCTCCCACCCAGCGGTCGCATGCTGCTGCTGGGCATGGTGGCCATCATGACCTTCGTGTTCCCGGTGATGAGCGTGCTCCTGTTGCGCCGGGCCGGCCTCATCACCGACCTGCAACTGCCGCGCCGCGAGGAACGCATCGTGCCCTACCTGATGACCCTGCTCTACACGGGCATGGCGCTCTATCTCCTGTTCCGCACGCCACTGCACCCCATGGCCTACGCGCTCTTCATCGGCATCCTCTGTGCCATGACCATCAGTGCCATCACGACCTTCTGGTGGAAGATCAGCGCGCACATGGTCGGGATCGGCGGGCTCGTCGGTGCGTTGTTCGCCCTGTGGTACGTGCATGGGCTGGACCTCTTCCTACCCATCGTTCTCGCCACCCTCCTGGCAGGAGCACTGGGCACCGCACGGCTGCTCACCAGTGATCACACGCACGCACAGATACACGTCGGCTGGTTGGTCGGCCTTGGCTGCACATTCGGGGCCATGGTGCTGCCGACGTTCGTCTGAGCTTCCAACGCGAAGCCGCAACTTCGCGACGCCATGACCGGCCAACGATCCGCCTCGCTGTACACGGTGTTCGTCCTCGTGGTGATCACGGCGCTCACCTCGGCCTTCGGGTTGTGGCGCGGTACCGATGGCGACGGCTGGAAGGAGACGATCCGCAGCGATGCCCGGGGCTACTTCGGGTATCTACAGGCCTTGTTCATTCGTCAGGACCTCGGCCATGAACCCTTTGATCCCGCCTACGTCAAGTTCACACCATCCGGCACCCTGAACAAGTACTACTGCGGCACCAGCGTGCTGATGGCACCCTGGTTCGGGATCGGCCACGCCTTCGCGCTCACGGACCCTGATGCTCCGAGCGACGGCCTGAGCGCGTATGAGCAGAAGGCGATCGGCGTGGGTGCGTGGGTCTACCTGCTGCTTGGCCTGCTCGCCCTGCGCGCGTTGTTCCGTTCCTATGGCGTGCGAGATGCGGTGATCAGCTGGACCCTGGTGACGCTGGTGCTCGGAACGCCGCTGCTACAATACGCTGCCCTCCAACCGGGCTGGTCACACATCTATTCCTTCTCCACCATCGCAGCCTTCCTGCTCGCGGTGCGACGTATAAGCCAGGGCGCTGGCCCGGGATGGATCATCGCGGCTGGCGCGTTGCTGGGGCTGGTGGTGCTTATCCGCCCGGTGAACGCCCTGGTCCTGCTGGCCCTTCCCTTGGTCGCTGCGGAAGGGGTGCCCGATCTGTTCCGCAAGCTCCTTCGGGAACGCGCCACGCTCCTTGCGATGCTCGCGGGCATGGCGGTGATCAGCATCCAGCCGGTCCTATGGTACCTGCAGACCGGCGAATTCTATGCCTACGGCTATCAGGGCGAGGGATTCCACTGGTCGCGACCTGAAGTGGTGAAGGTGCTCTTCGGTTTCCGGCGCGGGCTCTTCCTGTGGACCCCCTTCATGCTGCTGCCCGCCTTGTGCGCACTCTTGCTCTGGCGTCAGGACCGGACGAAGGCGATCACCGCATGGATCTACTGGACCGTGATCACCTATGTGATCAGCAGCTGGTGGATCTGGTACTACGGTGGTGGTTATGCAAGCCGCGTCTACATCGATCACTACCCCGTGCTCGTGCTGCCCATGGTGCTGGTAGTGCAGCATTGGCACAAGCTGCGTTGGACGTTCGTACGCGGCTTCCTCGTGGCGACGATCGCGCTCAACCTCGCGCAGCTCTGGCAGTTCCACCACGGTTTCCTGCACCACGAGAGCATGGATCGTGCGAAGTACCTCTACAGCTTCCTCCGCTTCGACGACGCACACCGCAACAAGCTCGGCGGCAATTATCAGGAAGCACCCTACAACCCCAATGGCATGAGCGTGGTGCTGGAGGAGACCTGCGGCATGGACGAGGACTGCCGGTTCTGGAACGGCGGCAAGCGGATACAGGTCTCCTGGGCGCACAGCCCTTCCACCGTGTGCATGTTCGATCGGAACACGGAATTCGGCATCCACTTCTGGGCGGGTTCGGACACGATACCGACGCATCGCGCGCTGTTCATGGAGATCGGGCTGCAACGGCTCGAAGCCCGGGCGGAAGCTTCCCTGCATGCCTTGGGCGTGGCCGAGGTGCGTGACGCGAGGGGACGAGCCTATTTCTACCAACCCTTCCGGATGAACCCGGTGCCGGGCAAGGCCGGTGTGTGGGAGCAACTGGAGTATCGCATCCCGCTGCCGCCGCTTTTGCCGGGCGGACAGATCCACTTCTACCTCTGGAACAAGGACCTCCGGTCGGAGTTCTTCGTCGATGATGTGTTCATGCGCGTGCTCACGGTGAACCCGTACTAATGCACGCGCGACAGGAAAGTGCGATCGTGGGCCCAGCAGGATTTGAACCTGCGACCAAGGGATTATGAGTCCCCTGCTCTGACCGCTGAGCTATGGGCCCGGAAGGTCCGCACCGGCGGACGGGCGCGAAAATAGACCGCTGATAGCTTTGCGCCCCGTGCCACGCGCCTACGATACCATCCTCCTCGACCTCGGCGGCGTGCTGATCGATGTGGATTATCATGCCACGGCCCGTGCCTTTCGGGCACTCGGCCATCCCGAGTTCGACCGGCTCTACAGCAAGGCCCAGCAGGACCACCTTTTCGATGGCTTCGAGACCGGAGCCCTATCGCCAGAAGAGTTCCGCGACCGTATCCGACAGGTGCTCGACCCCTCGCTCTCGGACGCCATGATCGATGCGAACTGGAACGCCATGCTCGGCTCCATCCCTCCGGAGCGCATCGAGCTCGTGAGCCGCCTGAAGGAGCGCTACCAGGTCCTGCTCTTGAGCAACACCAACGCGATCCACGTACCGGCCTTCGAGGCCATCATCGCACGGGAGAACGGCATCACCGACTTCAAGGCGCTCTTCCATGGCGCCTACTATAGCTGCGAGATCGGCCAACGGAAACCGGAGGCCGCCTCCTATCGCCTTGTGCTCGAACGCCACAACGCCGATCCAAGGCGCACGCTCTTCATCGACGACAGTATCCAGCATG
>JAGQVR010000022.1 GCA_020437875.1 Flavobacteriales bacterium | reverse complement strand
GGTGCACCCGGATCTCGCCGGATGTACGCTTCTCCGCCGCACCGATGGCCTCGCGCACAGCGTGCAATTCGTCCTCCGTCAACAGTTCCTCCGCGGTGATGACCTGGTTCACTTGAACGAGATGTCAGGAGCGTTCTCCGTGCCTTCCTGGGCCTCGAAATAGCCCTTCTGCTCGAAGCCGAACATACCGGCGAACAGGTTACCCGGGAAGCGCTTGATGCGCGTGTTGAAGTCGCGCGCCACATCGTTGTACTTCCTGCGCTCAACGCCAATGCGGTTCTCCATGCCCTCGTACTGGACCTGGAAGTCCTGGAATCCCTTCACGGCCTTCAGTTCCGGGTACCGCTCCACGGTGACCATCAGGCGCGAGAGCGCTCCGGTGAACTGGTCCTGTGCCTGCTGGAAGGCGGCGATCTTCTCCGGAGTAAGATCACCCGGGGTGATGTTGACGCTGGTAGCCTTGGCACGCGCCTCGATCACATCGGTCAGGGTCTCCTTCTCGAAGTCGGCCGCCCCTTTCACGATCTCGACCAGGTTCTTGGTCTTGTCCGCACGCAGCTGGTAGGCGTTCTCCACGTTGCTCCACTGCTTGGTCACGTCCTCGTTCAAGCCCACGCTCCCGTTGTAGAAGTTCATCGCCCACATGGCGATCAGGAAGATGGCGCCGAGGCCGATGATCAGTCCGAGGTACTTTCTCATGGTGGTTTTGTTCTAGGCGGACGAAGGTACGTGCCGCGACTGCCGGCCTTCGGTCAACTCACGTGCCGATCCATGAACGGCTGCCAAGCTGGCAGATCGGTGAACTTCGCGGCCATGCGGCTCCTGGAGGCGGACGGGCGATCGACGGATACGGCAAGGCAACTGCTCTCGGCGGTGGCCCGGGTGCCGGACGCGCTGCTCCGTCAGGTACGTGTGCTTCCGCGTGAGCACAACTGGCTTCGTTTCCCATGGTACCGCGGTTCCAAGGGCGGTGGTGCCTTCGTCATGGGCGACCGCATCTACCTGCACCGCTCCTTGTTGGAGGACCGCCGGGTACACGACCTGCTCGACCTGCTCGCGCACGAGGTCGGGCATCTGGCACACGCGGAACGCTTCGATCCAACGACCGCGGTGGGGAGGGCGCGCTTCGTGCTATGGGCGGCCGGACACTACCTGCGCAGCGCCTTGACCCATGGCCGACATGCTTACCAACTGTCGCGGATCGAGCAGGAAGCGGAGCGCGGTCGCTGGGTGCTGCGCGAGTTGATCAAGACCGTCGGTACATCCGAACTCACGCATGCGATGAGCGATCCCGAACGGATGCGGTCCTTTCTTGCTGACCACGCAGCGCGGATCTCCGACCTGCACCAGCGCTATCCCGGTTGGCCGGTGGCTCAGCGCTGAACGACGATCGTGCTCCGCGCGATGGCGTCCTGTCCGGCGATCTCCACGACGTAGGTCCCGCTGGCCAAGGAGGCGAGTTCCACGCGTTCCAAGGCGCCGGCCCGCACATTGCGTTCCAGTACAGCACGGCCCATGGCATCACGCAGGATCAGGCGGCCATCCATGGTCACCGGCACGAAGACCTCGTTACGCGCCGGGTTCGGGAACACCTGCGGACCTTCCGCATGAGCGGTGGTCACCGTCGTGATGATGTCATCGGGTTCGTAGAAGAACTCCGCGGTGGTGGCTATTCCGCCCAACGTGATCACTTCCAGTACGGGCTTGCCCATGCCCACTGCGATCCACTTGTACTCGATGGTCTCGGGCTCGGGTAGGCGGAAGCCGGTACCCAGCTGCTGGATGTAGATCGTGTCGCTACGCTGGATCGTGCTCTTCACGCGCAACACCTCGAAGGTGTCCGCTGGAAGGTAGAGGGTGCCCCATCCGTCCACCTCGTTGCTGCGCACCTGGTCCTGCCCGAAATAGAACAGGCCGGGGATGTTGAGGTTGAAGGCGCTGGCGGAGATCTCCTCATTGCCATAGTTCATGGGGAACTGGTGGACCCGGTCGATCGGCTGGCGCCGCACGCTGGTGGGCAATCCGTTCACGTTCGCACCGAAGCCCACATTGAAGAAGCCATTGGCGTCAGCCCGGTAGTAATCATACACATCGGTCAGCGAGATCGCCTGGAAGTCGAAGTCGGTGCCCTTCACGCCGTAGTCCGCGCGGTTCTGCGGGTAAAGGATCGGGTTGTTGAAGAAGAGTTGGTAGAGGAACGGTGTGGCGCTCACGCTCACCGTGGTATCGGCCGCCTCCAGCAACGGGTTCAACTGGCCGAAGTCCCAGATGATCCCGGCACCGGTGGTTCCGACGTCGACGCCCGTGGCGATGGTGGTGCGGTAACGCAGGGTGTCGTTCGCGTTCGGCATGTCGTCCTCGCCGATCGTGATCTGGGCGGAGACATTGACGGCGAAGGCTATGGTGAGAGCGAGTAGGGGTCGGCGCATGGGTCGAAGTATCCCACAAAGCTATCGGGTGGGGAGGAACCGGTCAATCGGCCACGGCGACCCAATAATTGTGAAGGGTCGGCCCGACCGGTCGAGCAAGGAGCACCACCGGAACTCCTCCGGCTAACTTTGGTGCGATGCGTTCCTCGATCCTCCTGGTCCTGATGGCCCTGGCCACCTGTTCCATCGCCCAACCCGGCAATGAAAGCAAGAACCTCGTTCAATTCAGCGGCGTGGTGGTCACGGACAGCCTGATGCCGGTCCCCTTCACCCATATCCTGGTGAAGCATACCTACCGGGGAACGATGAGCGATGTGTACGGCTACTTCAGCTTCGTGGCACAGGAGGGCGACACGATATTGTTCAGCGCCGTGGGATTCCAGCGCAGCCAGTACGTGATCCCGGACAGCCTTTCGGACAACAAGTACTCGATGATCCACGTGTTGAACCGCGACACGATCACGTTGAAGGAGTTCACCGTGTACCCCTGGCCTTCGCGCGAGCAATTCCGGGACGCCTTCCTCGCCTTGCGTCTGCCCGCGGACGACCATCAGCTGGCATTGAAGAACCTGAGCCCCGCCGAGATGGTGCAGCGCATGGAGAACCTGCCGCCCGACGCCTACCAGAGCTTCCAATACCAGATGGCGATGGACCACACCAAGTTGTACTACTCCGGCGGCACCCCGGTCATCAACCTGTTCAACCCCATCGCCTGGGCCCAATTCGTGCAGGCATGGCAGAGCGGCGCGTTCAAAGCGAAGGATTGAGCAGGTCCTGTGATGGCGACCAGGTCCGTGTCACACGGTCATATTGAAACGTCACGTTAGACCTTGGGTCTTGCGACTTGAGACTTGAGTCTTGAGTATGCTTCGTTTCTCCCGGCTCTTACTTCCTTTGCCCTTCAGCCCTTGTCCCTTGCCCTTTCGTCTTGGCGCTAGAGACTGGTGACTTGAACCTTCCCTGATGTCCTCCTTCCGCATGATCGCGCAGACCCAGTTCGGGTTGGAGGAAGTGCTGCGCGTGGAACTGTTGAAGCTCGGTGCCCGCGATATCCAGCGGCATAACCGGGCCGTGAGCTTCCACGGCGACCTCGGCTTCCTATACAAGGCCAACCTCTGCCTGCGCACCGCGATCCGCGTACTGGTACCGATCGCCGACTTCCGCGTACGCTCGGCGGACGAACTGTATCGCGGCATCCACCGGATCGACTGGGAGACCTTCCTGACACCGGACGAGACCTTCGCGGTGCGCTGCACGCTCAACAGTCCGCACCTGGATCATTCGCAGTTCGCGATGCAGCGGACGAAGGATGCCATCGTGGACCGCTTCCGCGAGCGCTTCGGCAAGCGCCCATCCGTGGATACCGAGGATCCGGTGATGCGCATCCAGGTGCATGTGATCGGCGATCATTGCCAGGTCTCGTTGGACAGCTCCGGAACCTCCCTGCACGAGCGCGGTTACCGCGATGGGACCGGCCCCGCGCCGATCAACGAAGTACTTGCCGCGGGCATGGTGCAATTGAGCGGTTGGGACCCACGGCGCCCCTTGGTGGATCCGATGTGCGGTTCGGGCACCATCGCCATCGAGGCCGGCTTGCTCGCATGCAACATCCCGCCAGGCCTGTTCCGCAAGGGCTTCGGCTTCCAGCGCTGGAACGACTATGACGCGGACCTGTTCGGCACCATCCACGATTCCTTGCTCAAGCGGATCAGCGAGGAACGACCGGTGATCGTGGCCGGTGAACGGTCGGCGGAGATCGTGGAAATGGCCCGCACGAACGTGGCGAACGCACAACTGGACGATGCGATCGAGGTGCGGCACAGCGCCTTCGAGGACCTGGAACCACCGCCGGGCAAAGGTGTCCTGATCATCAACCCGCCCTACGGCGAACGCATGGACCACCAGGGAGCGGAGGCCGAGGCGGAGGTGGAAGCGATCAACGCCTTCTACAAGATGATCGGTGATACCTTGAAGAAGCGCTGGTCGGGCTGGCAGGCCTGGGTGATCACCTCGAACATGGAGGCCGCCAAACACATCAAGCTCACACCGAAACCGCGGATCCAACTGTTCAACGGCAGCTTGGACTGTCGCTTCATGAAGTACGATCTCTACGAAGGTTCGCGGCGGTTGACACCGCGACCGGCTTCATCAAATTAGTTATCTTTGGCGTTAGTATCGTAGGTCGAGACCATGATCAGCAGCTTCGGGTCCAAGAGCACGGAACGCATCTGGGCCGGCGAACGGGTCAAGGATCTTCCGCCATCGATACAGGAAGTCGCTCGAAGAAAACTCAGAATGCTCAACAACGCACAGGACCTGACCGATCTGCGCGTTCCACCGGCGAACCGGTTGGAAAAGTTGGCAGGTGGTCTGAAGGGCCACCACAGCATACGGATCAACGACCAGTGGCGGATCATCTTCAAGTGGAAGAACGGCACGGCTTCGGAAGTGGAGATCATCGACTATCACTGAAGGCCATGAAACGACTGACGAACATCCATCCGGGCACGGTCCTTCAGGAGGAATTCCTGAGCCCCATGGCCATCACCGCCTACCGTTTGTCCAAGGACATCGGCATCCCGCAGACCCGCATTTCCGAGATCCTGAAAGGCCAGCGACGGATCACAGCCGACACGGCGATCAGGCTTTCGAAGTACTTCGGTGTATCGGCCAAGTTCTGGCTGGGTCTGCAGGATGACTTCGACATCGAAGAGGCCATGCTTGCCAAACGGAGCGAGTTGGACGGGATCGTCCCACAAGACCGGAACGCAGCCTGATCGGGCGATGAGCGCGGCCAACAAGTCCATCGCCCTCCGGTGGTTCGCCGCATTCAACGCGCACGACCTCGAGGCTTTGCTCGCGCTCTACGCTGACGATGCGGAGCACTTCAGCCCGAAGTTGAAGCTGCGTCATCCGGAGACGAATGGCTTGATCACCGGCAAGGAAGCGCTGCGCAGCTGGTGGCGCGATGCCTTCGAGCGGCTGCCCAGCTTGAACTACGAAGTGGTGAAACTCACCGCGGACGAGGAGCAGGTCTTCATGGAGTACATCCGGCATGTGTCCGGCGAGGAGGACCTGCGCGTGGGCGAAGTGCTGGAGGTGCGTGACGGCCTGATCGTGGCCTCACGCGTGTACCACGGTTGAACCTGCCGCGCCGCCACGTGTACCGATCGCCTAAACACCGATCATGCACGTCCTGACCCGTTCGTTCCTACTCGTTCCCGCCCTGCTGCTCGCCACGCTCGCCCGCCCACAGGCCATGGGCAACCTGATGTACGAGCAGAACAGCCGCATCTTCTTCCAACAAGCCGAGCAACCCGTGAAGGCCACCGTCCAAGGCAACATGTTGGTGCTGGAGGTGAATGCGATGATGAACATGCGTGCGGACAGCTACCTAGCCATATTCCACATCACGCAGCTGGGGCAGAGCGCCGAGGAGGCCGACAGCCTGATGAACAAACGCATCAGCGGCTTCACCGCACGGGTGAAGAAGGAAGGGGTGAAAGAGGCCGACGTGTTCGCCGATATGCTCTCCTTCGTACCGGTGTACGAGATCGAGACGACGAGGAAGCTCTTCAGCACCACCTACCAGGAAGTGCCGGCGGGCTTCGAGATCCAGAAGAACATCCATGTGAAGTTCCGCGATGCGCGCATCCTGGACAAGCTCGTGACCGCGGCGGCGAAGGAGGAGATCTACGATCTGGTGAAGGTGGACTTCTTCGTGCACCAACAGAGCGCCTGCTACGATACGTTGCGGCTATTCGCCACGAAGCTGCTGCAACAGAAGCTGGACAACTTCGACAAGCTGGGCCTGCAGGTGAAGGAGAGCCACCGCACCGCAGCGGAGAAGAACGGCGCCTACTTCCCACTGGACCGTTACACCGCCTACCAGAGCCGCACGCAGACCAGCCTCAACAGCCGGCGCAAGGGCCAGGTGATCAATGACGTGAAGAAGAGCAATACGTTGTTCTACAACAAGGTCCCCTACCAGAACTTCGACATCGTGCTACATGCCGACATCACCGAGCCACCGGTGCAGTACACGTACAACCTAACGATGTACTGCCAGCTGCCCGAAGCCTTCAAGGAGAAGGAGAAGCAGAAGGAGGTGAAGGAGATCATGAAGTACATGCTCATCACCCCGGACGGGAACGTGAAGGAGTTGAGCATGAAGTGAGCGGCACGGGGATCGCTAGCTTGGTGGCATGCGATCCCCCTCCCCCCTCGTTCGCTACGTCATCGGCATCTTCGGCACCGTCCTGCTCGGCAGCTTGAGCGGACTGGTCACAGTGGGGGCCATTGACACCTGGTACGCCGGACTCGAGAAGCCGTGGTTCAACCCGCCGAACGTGGTGTTCGGCCCGGTGTGGACCGTGCTCTACATGCTGATGGGGACGGCCGCCGCCATGGTGTGGACCAACGGCCACGATCCCCATCAACAGCGAAAGGCTTTATGGTACTACGCGTTCCAGTTCGGCCTGAACCTGGTCTGGAGTCTGGTCTTCTTCGGCCTCCGATCACCGGTGGGGGCGCTCGTGGTCATCGTGCTGCTACTCTTCGCCATTGGTCTCTGCATCCGCGCCTTCCGCCCCGTTGATGTGCGGGCGGCCTGGCTGCTCTATCCCTACCTCGCATGGGTCTCTTTCGCAACGGTGTTGAACGCTGCCATTGTATACCTGAACTGATCAGGCTGCTGCTGCAGCAGCAGCACGATCCTGCTGAATGATGATGACCTGGAGTAGGAAGAGCAGGTCCAAGGGTTCGAGCGCATCACCACCGGTGTGCTGCAATTCATGATCACACGTGAATCGTGACCACCGCACACGACTCTTGATCGTATACCGCTCAGTGCCCTCCGCATCCAGGATCCGATGAACGCTGGAGAAGATGTTCTTGCGCACCAAACGATAGAGCAACTGACCATCCGCACCGCTCACCTCCACACCACGCCACTTGCTCCGTGCGACGCGCAAGGGCACGTCGCCGAAGAAGAGCCCGATGGCCATGCTCAAGGGCTTCAAGCTCTTCACCTCGTAGAGCCCGGAAGCCGTCGTCAGTTCCACGCGCTGGCTGAACCACGACGGCTTGACCAAACTACCGAGCAATTTGCCGTTGCCGTCAACAAGGCTCCACGTCCGCTTATCGGGGCGCTCGAAACGAAGCGGGTTCGGCATGGTCATGTCGCAAGTTCAATGTGAAGATGCTCACAACGGAACGTGCAACGACGTACGGTCGGATGAACGGAAGAAGAGGCGGACGATCGGTAGGCTCTCGGCACCGGAAGGGCTCAACGCCCGATCCTGTCCGTCGGCTTGGCATCGGTTCGGACCGCCTTCACACGTGCGGCCACGGCATCGTGTACCACCTCCTGGATCTTCGTACGGATCCCCATTGATGCGAGCTTGTTCGTGGTGGCGTTCGGGTATACCCGGTTGCTCAAAAAGACATAGACCACGTGCTGGTCCGGGTCCACCCAGGCCATGGTACCGGTGAAACCGGTATGGCCGAAGCTCGCATAGCTCACACACTCGCACGTGGGTCCTCCCTTCCCACGCACCGGCCTGTCCCAGCCAAGACCGCGGCGATTGCCCGTTCCACTCGACGAGCAGAACTGGCACTTGGTGAACTCCTTCACCACGTTCTCGCTGAGGTAACGGCGCCCGCCGTAGCTGCCACCGTTCGCAAGCATCTGCATCACCATGCCCAGGTCATTGGCATTGCTGAAGAGCCCGGCATGACCCGCCACACCACCCTTCATCGCGGCACCGGGGTCGTGCACATCACCCTGGATCTGCCGCATACGGAAGTTCAGGTCATACTCGGTCGGGGCGATCCGGCCCAAGGGGAAACGTTCCCAAGGCTTGTAACCGATGGTGTTCGCGCCCATCGGTCGGTAGAAGGTGGTGCTCACATAGCGATCGAGCGACATGCCCGTGATCCGTTCGATCACCTCCTGCAACAAGTAGTAGCCCATGTCGCTGTACACATACTCCCCCTTCCTATCGAGCGGTGTGTTCACCACCCAGGTGAACATGCTGTCCTTGTAGGCTTGCGGGATATAGAGCTTGTTCGCCACGCGCACCGTGTACTTCTCCGTGGCGGTATCGGAGACGAGTTCACTGCGCAGTTTGCCGTCCTTCAGCAACTTGGTGTAGAAGGGAACGAAGGCCTTGAGCCCGGCCTGGTGTGTGAGGATGTCGCGGAAGTCCATGCGGGCATGGGCGCTGCTCATATCCTCCAGTTCGGGCAGGTAGTGGCCCAACGGCTTGTCCAGGTCCAGTTTGCCGTCGTCCACCAGGTGCATCAAGGCGATGGTGGTGCTCGCCACCTTGGTGATGCTCGCGAGATCGTATATGTCATCCGGCCGCACCTTGCGCTTCTTCTCGTAGGTGGTGTGGCCATAGGCCTGGTTGAAGACCACCTGACCATCCACGGCAACGAAGACCTCGCAACCGGGGTAGGCCTGTGCCTCGACCCCCTGCTTCACCACCGCGTCGATGCCGCGCAGGTCGGCACTGCTGATTCCGAGCGCCTCGGGCAGCGTGTAGGCCATGCGGCCGTTCGGCTTGAAGGTGCGTCCATCGCCGCATTTGTAGAAGGAGGAAGCGGTGATCGGCAATTTGCCATCCACCCCGATCGCGCCGAAGATGGCCTGCGCCATGAGGTCCTGCGTCTCCTCCGTCTCCTCGTAGCCCACCATCACGGAGCTCATCAACTGCGCACCGTACGCTTTGGAGAGGCGGTAGGGATTGGCGAAGAGCGCGAAGATCGTGGGCCTGCGACCGGCCACCTCGCGAATGATGTCAAGCGATGTTTCGGGCACGCCGAAGTCCTTATTCACCCGCCAGGTGGTGTTGTGTACGGATACAATTACGCGGTCGTAACGGTCCAACTTGCGCAACAAGGCTTCGAGGCTGTCTCGTTTCAACGACTTGTCACAGCGGAACAGGGCCACCGGCGCATAGCGCTGCAAGCTCGTCTGGAAGGGATTCCCCAAGGTATCGCCGATCACCAACGAGGCGATCTTCAAGGTATCCAGACGACCGACGGGAATGGCCTTGTGGTGGTCGTTGAGCGCGGTGATGGCTCCGGCGTATAGGTTGCGACGCAGGAGCTTGCCACGCATGGTGTTGAGGTCGGCGTAGAGGTCCTTGGTCTCCACGCGCTTCAACTTCGCGAGGCCCGCCCACTCCTTCGCGCGGAGCACCTTCAGGCATTTGTGGTCGATCATGGCGCGGTCCACGGTACCACTGTCCACCGCCTGTTTGATGCGTTCGATCGCCTTCACCGGATCCTGCGGGAAGAGCATCACATCATTGCCCGCCAACAGCGCACGCAGCTCGATCTCGCCGGGCTTGTCGGCCTTGGCCACGCCCTTCATGTTGAGCGCATCGGTGAAGACCAGTCCGCGGAAGCCGAGCTCCTTCTCCAACAGATCGTTAACGATGGGCTTGCTCAAGGTGCTGGGCTGTCCCTTGGTACTGTCGAGTGCCGGCACTTCGAGGTGTGCCACCATCATGGCTGCGATGCCCTCCTCCACGATGCGTTGAAAGGGATAGAGCTCCAGGGAATCGAGGCGGGTGCGGCTGTGCGCGATCAGCGGCAGGCCGAAGTGCGAATCGGTGTCGGTATCGCCATGACCGGGGAAGTGTTTCGCCGTGGCGATCACCCCGCCGTTCTGCAGGCCGCGCATGTAGGCGATGCCCTTGCGCGCCACGAGCTCGCGGTCCTCCCCGAAGCTGCGGTCGTTGATCACCGGGTTCGCGGGGTTGTTGTTCACATCGAGCACCGGGCTGAAGCTCACGTGCACACCCAGGCGCTGCATCTCGCGCGCGATCTCCAGGCCCATCTCCTCGATCAACGAATCGTTCTGCAAGGCACCAAGGGTCATCTGGCGCGGGAAGCGGATGGTGCTGTCCAGGCGCATGGCCAGCCCCCATTCCAGGTCCATCCCGATCATCAAGGGCGTCTTCGCAGCGGCCTGGAAACGGTTGGTGAGCTTGGCCTGACGTGCCGGACCGCCTTTGAAGAAGATGATGCCGCCGATGTTTCGTTGACGGATGAGGTCCTCGATGCCCTGTTCGTGCTTGGCGTCGCGGTCGCTGTAGGCCGCCACCATCATCAGCTGCGCGATGCGCTGGTCCAGATCGAGGGTACTGAAGACCGAATCGGCCCAAGGCGTGGCCGTGTCCAGGAAGGGCGGTGGTGTGCCTGACTCACTGCGGCGGATTGACTGCGCGCTGCCCAGGCTGAGCGTGGCACCGAGCAGCAGGACGATGAAGGGGAACCTGCGGATCATAAGATGCTGCGAAACTATCCCCGTGCCAAGCCTGCCTCCCGCCGGGAAATGAGGCAGTTGTGAACAGACGGATCGTAGCTATTTGGAGAACGCTGGTCACCAAGTTGGTATTGGCGGACGGAGTGTAGAAGCCCATCGGGCGTCACATCACCATGAAATGGAACCGTGCATCGGGCCATGGCTTCACCGGTCTCACCGAGCCCTATTCCCCATCCGTCGAAACAGGGCGGTCCCAGTCGCAACATCCCATGATCGGGTCCGTACCGCTACCCCGGAACCACGAACCCCGAACCCATGGAACAGCTACGAACCCTCCTGGCCCCGCTCGGCATCATCGCCCTGCTGGCCACCCCGGCCCATGCCCTGCCCCCACCTACCAACGCCTCCAATGCCACCGTGCAGTTGACCGGCTGGCTGCACGTGGATGACCTGGAGATGAGCGATGTAACGATCGTTGTCGCGGTGAATGGCGCGCGCAGCACGGCACGGGTGAGCAACAGCGGCCGTTTCGACATCGACCTGCCGGCGGAGAGCGCGGTGCTCCTGCGCTTCGAGAAGCCGGGGCACGTGCCCAAGGAGGTCACCGTGGATACACGCAACGTGCAGGACGGTGGATTCAGCAAGCAGCACAGGCGCCATGTGAAGCTGGCCGTGATCATGGAGCAGGAGCGCTTCATGGGTGGGCTGGCCTTCGCAGGACCGGTGGGCAGCATCGGCTTTGAGCCCGGTGGTGGTTGTGTCGCGGTGGAACACACGCGAAGGACCGAACCGGCCAAGCGGCGCGAGATCCTGGAGTTCTGATCCTGATCGACGGGTCAACGGGCAACGATGTCATCCGACTGGATGATGTCGTTGCCCGTTCTTGGCTCGAGGAATGAGCCGCGTACCTTTGACCGTCGCGGGGTGCGCGTACACTTCACCTTGCGGAGAACGCAGTAGCCCCATCCATGGCTGACCTCATCCGGCTCCTCCCCGACCACGTGGCGAACCAGATCGCCGCCGGGGAAGTGGTGCAACGTCCGGCCAGCGTGGTGAAGGAGTTGTTGGAGAACAGCGTGGATGCCGGAGCGAGCCGGATCCTGCTGGTTATCAAGGACGCCGGTCGCACCCTGGTACAGGTGACGGACGATGGCAAGGGCATGAGCCCGATCGATGCCCGCGCGTGTTTCGAACGCCATGCCACGAGCAAGATCCGCGAGGCGGACGACCTGAGCAGCCTGCGCACCAAAGGCTTTCGTGGTGAGGCCCTCGCCAGCATCGGGGCCATCGCCCAGGTGGAGCTATCGACCCGTGAAAAGGACAACGAGATCGGCACGCGCGTCCTGATCGAGGGCAGCCGTGTACGTACGCAGGAGATGGTGGCCACCGCCGCAGGTTCGACCGTGGCCGTGCGCAACCTCTTCTACAACGTACCGGCGCGGCGCCAGTTCCTGAAGAGCGATGGCGTGGAGATGAAGCATGTCCTGGACGAATTCCATCGCGTGGCGCTGGCGCATCCGGGCATCGCCTTCCAACTGGTGAACAACGACCACGAGGAGTACAACATGCCCGTGGGCAACGAGCGCCAACGGATCGTCCACCTCTTCGGCCGCAAGTACGATGAGCGGCTCGTGCCCGTGGAGGAGCACACCGACTTCGTGGGCGTGACCGGTTTCGTGGGCAAGCCCGAATTCGCGAAGCGTTCGCGCGGCGAGCAGTACTTCTTCGTGAACGACCGCTTCATCCGCAGCAACTACCTGGAGCATGCGGTACGCAAGGCCTACGACGAGCTGGTCTCACGCGAGAACTTCCCGTCGTGGTTCCTCTTCATCAGCATCGACCCGGCGGAGATCGACATCAACATCCACCCGACCAAGACGGAGATCAAGTTCCGCGATGACCGGGCGGTGTATGCCGTGGTGCATGCAGCGGTGCGCAGGGCACTGGGCCGGTTCAACATCGTCCCCAGCCTCGACTTCGAGCCGGAGCCCGCGATCCTGGCCGCCTTCTCAGGCGAGCGTCCCTCGGCAGCCCCTCCGCGTGAACCGGTACCGGCTTGGCGTCCACAGGACCTCGGCGCCTTCTCGGCACCGCCCAAACCCAATGTAGCCGGATGGCAGCAGCTCTTCCACCTGGAACAGCCACAAGTCGCGGTAGGTATCGAAGTCGATGCACCGGAGGAGGTGCAACGCGTGATCCCGTGGCGCGAGCATGAGGGCACGCCCGGCGAGCGCCCGGTCTTCCAGCTGCACGGCACGTACATCATCGCCCAATTGCGCAGTGGCTTCATGGTGGTGGACCAGCAGCGGGCGCACGAGCGCATCCTCTTCGAGCGCAACATGAAGTTGATGGAGCAGGGTGCCGGGGTGAGCCAGGCGGAGCTCTTCCCCCGACACATCGAACTGAGCGCCGCGGACCTGGCCTTGGTGCAGGATGTCCTGCCCGAACTGCGCAGCATGGGCTTCGACCTCGAGCCTTTCGGTGGTCGCACCATGCAGGTGAACGGCATGCCGGCTGAAGCGGCCGACGAGGATCCTACGCGTCTGTTGGAAGATCTACTGGAACAATTGAAGCATGAACGCGGCACCTTGCGCAACGAACGCCATGCCTTGCTGGCGCGTGGCATGGCGCGGAGCATGGCGATACGGCCCGGACGTGTGCTGACCACCGAGGAGATGCATGATCTGATCGATCGGCTCTTCGCCTGTGAGATGCCCTACCATACGCCGGGCGGGAAACCCACGTTGATCACCTACGGGCTGGACGACCTGAACGCACGGTTCGAGCGTTAGTCCGCACGGCAGGCATGCAGACAACGATACGCTGGCTTCTTCCCTTCCTCCTTCTCGGGCAGGCCCACGCCCAGGAACTGGTGGTGAACGGAGGTTTCGAGGTGCATCAACGATGTCCGGAGCGCTTCGACAAGCGCCCCATGCGTGGCGTGGAGGCACTACGGACCATCGGCGGCATGCCCGGCTACTTCCATGCATGCAGTGCGGTGATGGGCACACCTGCGAACTGGGCCGGCGTGCAAGCTCCCTACGAGGGAGAAGCCTATGCTGGGATCGTCCTTACGGCACATGGTGGTGGCGAATGCGCCGTGCGTGAATTCGTGCAATTGGAGCTGACGGAACCCTTGAAGAACGGCGGGAAATATCGACTCTCTTTCATGGTGAGTTTGGCCGACCGCTCGGGCTACATGACCGACCGCATCGGCGCCAGCTTCAGCGCGAAGGACCGCAGCAGGGAGAAGGGCCTGTCGAGCGCCTTCGGCCGGCCGGACGTGGACAACCCAATGAACCGCTTCATCACGGACAGCTCCGGTTGGATGCTGGTGGAAGGTGTGTTCAATGCCCGCGGTGGCGAGCGATACGTGCAGATCGGCAACTTCCAGCTGTGCGACCGCACGAGCCGGAAAGCGGTAACGGCCAACCGGGGTGATGGGCTGATGCACAACATGAAGCGCAAGGGTGAGGCCGACCTCGACCCGGACAAGGCGCGGGGCATGCGACGGAAGCTGTTGGCCACGCAGGCATACGTGTACCTCGATGCGGTCTCCCTGATGCCGATCGGCGCGAACGAGGATGTCAACACACTGAGCCAGGCGATCGCCTGCCCACTCGATCCGGGTCGTCCGGCTGAAGCGATCGACCTCGTACCCGATCCCGGCTTCGACCGCACGATCCCGGCACATCGTTCCTCCTGGAGGAATGCGAGCGGTGGCACGCCGGACTTCGAAGAAGGTCGCACCGGCATCTACCTCTACTCGGCCGTGAACGCCGATCACCGCGAATACATCCAGACGCCCTTGAAGGAACGGCTGGACCCCTGTGGCCAGTACGACGTTCGGTTGCGCGTGCTGCGCAATTCGACGTACGCCTATGCTGTGGACCGGATCGGTGTGGCGCTGACCGAGGACTTCGAGAACGACCGTCGTCGCGACCTCCTCTCCTTCCCGCTCCTTTGGGAAATAGGACATGCGGGTGTGATGGATGACACCGGACAGTGGACCATCCTCTGCGGCCAGTTCGAAGGTGGCGGTTGTGCCGATCGGCTGCTCGTGGGCAACTTCAGCAGCGATGACAGTACCATCATCGTCCAGCACGATCCATCGGATGGGCCTTTCGCCTACTACTTCGTGGATGATATCTCGTTGTGGCGCACCGGCACGATCGACGGATGCACCACCCCTTGTCCGGAGGCGTTGGTCGTGGCCACGAACACCGTGGACACGGTTCCGGAGACACCACGGTGGCCCATGGACCTGCATTTCGCCGTGAACGACCATGTGCCTGGCGATGACCTGATGCCCGCCGCGGAGGAGTTGTTCCAGGTGCTGGCCGCGCACCCCAAGGCACAGGTCAGGATCGAGGGCCATACCGATGATACGGGCACCGCAGCTGCGAACCTGAAGCTCTCGGAACGCCGTGCGGTGGCGGTGCGGAATGAATTGTTGCAGCTGGGCCTGTCGCGGAAACAGCTGATCGTGGTGGCTCTTGGAAGTTCGGAGCCGGTCGATACCAACAGCACGGAGGAGGGGCGTGCGCGGAACAGGCGTGTGCGGATCGTTGTGCAGGGCCTCGGGGAATAGCCGTCTTACTTTCGCCCGCGATGCGGTACAACGCTTCTCCTTTCGCAGGACTGCCCGTGGTGGTGAAGAACCTGCTGATCATCAACGTCATCGTCTTCCTGCTGAAGCTCACGGGTCTAGGGAACTTCGGGGGGACCGACATGGACACGCTGTTCGGTCTGCACTTCTTCGCTTCCCCCCTGTTCAAGCCCTGGCAACTGGTCACGCACATGTTCATGCATGGCGGATTCGCTCATCTGGCGCTGAACATGCTCGGGCTCTTCATGCTCGCCCCGCCATTGGAATACAAGTGGGGATCACAGCGCTTCCTCACCTTCTACCTGATCACCGGGATCGGTGCCGCGCTCTTCTACTCCGGTGTCCACGCGATCGAATACAACCAACTCATCCAGAACATCTCCGCCGATCAGCTGGCGCTCGTGAAACAGAACGGAGCGGACCTTTGGGCCCAGCGACAGAACTACGTGGATCCGACGCTCGGTCGGATCAATGAGATCCTGAACATCCCGATGGTCGGTGCGAGCGGCGCGATCTATGGTGTGTTGCTGGCCTTCGGCATGACCTTCCCGAACGTGGAGCTGATCATGTTCCCGCTGCCCATCCCCATCAAGGCCAAGTACTTCGTATTGATCCTCGGCGGCCTCTCCCTGTTCAACAGCCTTGACACCAACCCGGGAGACAACGTTGCACACCTGGCACACCTCGGCGGCATGGTGGTGGGTTTCATCCTGATCAGGCTATGGCGGGACCGCGGCGACAACGGTTTCGGTCGGGGTCGATGACCGATCACACGAACGGTCCTGCCATTGTAGGATCCGGTGCGAACTTTGTACGGTCGGATCGAGGTCGCGCGGCGACCTATACGATCGTTGGATCAAGATGAGATTACAGGACGACCTACGGACCCAGTGGCGGAGCGGTGGCATGTTGATCCGCCTCATCCTCATCAACGTGGGTGTGTTCCTGGCATTGGTGCTGGCCCAATTGCTCTTCATGGCCGTTGCTGGTGACCGGAACGGTGCATCGCTCATGCGCGAGCATTACCTGATGCAATGGCTGCGTTCCACCTCGGACCTGCAGGCGCTCCTCATCCGGCCATGGACGGTCGTCACGTACATGTTCGTGCATGCGGAGATCGGCCACATCTTCTGGAACATGATCCTACTCTGGTTCGGCGGCCGGCTCTTCCAGGACCTGTTGGGCGACAAGCGGCTGCTGGGCAACTACCTGCTCGGCGGTCTGAGCGGCTACCTCCTCTTCGCCCTCTCGATGAACCTCCTGCCGGGCCAGCACGCGGGCCTGCATGCCGGCATCCAAGGGGCCTCGGCGGCGGTGCTCAGCGTGTTCGTCGGCATCGCGGCCTACCGTCCGGACATGCTGGTGAACCTCATCCTCATCGGACCGGTCAAGCTGATGTACGTGGCCGCGGTCTTCGTCCTGCTGGACTTCATCGGCATGGGTTCCGGCGATGGGGTCGCGCACGAGGCCCACATCGGCGGTGCGTTGTACGGCTTCCTGGCCGCCCAGCAGTTGAAACGTGGGAAGGACTGGTCGCTCGGCTTCGTGGAGTTCCTGGAGCGCTGGTGGCCCTTCGGCAAGCGTCGCGGCCCGAAACTGCGGGTGGAGAAGGCCTTCACACGCAGTGCGCGACGCAGCGATGAAGCCTACAACGCGAACAAGCGCGACAAGCAGGCGCGTGTTGACACCATCCTGGACAAGATCTCGCGCAGCGGCTATGACAGTCTGAGCAAGGAGGAGAAGGACTTCCTCTTCAAGGCGAGCGACGGGAAGTAGGATCCTTGGAACGGTCGATCGAGCAGCGATGAACAGGCCACGGGACAAGCGAACGGATACGGACGCGAAGCTTGAGCGCACGCGCCAGCGACCCTCGCGCTGGCTGGCGCCGATGTGGTGGCTGAACATCGGTGCGGCACTGGCCCTGGCAACGACCTACCTGGCCCCGCACGTGAGCCCGGTGCATTCGTGGGTCCCTGCCCTGCTGGCCATGACCTACCCGTATCAACTGGTGCTGCACCTCGGCTTCCTCGCGTGGTGGTTCCTCGTGCGGCGCAAGCGGATGTTGCTCTCCGGGGTCGTTCTGCTGGCCGGCATAGCGCATATCGGCGACCATGTGCAGGTCTTCGGTCGCAGCCGCCCATCGACCGATGTGGCGGGTGATGGCGTGAAGGTGATGTCCTATAACGTGCGGCTCTTCGACCTCTACGCCTGGAGCAAGAACAAGGAGACGCGCGATGCCATCTTCGACGTGCTTCACCGCGAGGATCCGGACATCCTGTGCCTGCAGGAGTACTTCTACAGCTCCGACCAACGCTTCTTCCGTACGAAACAGAGCCTGCTTTCGGAGTTCCGCTTCGTGGCCGGACATGAACGCTTCACGAACAAGGCCAAATACGACCAGCACTTCGGCATCGCCACCTTCACTTCGAAGCCGATCGTGGCCAAGGGGCATGTGGAATTCCCGGAGAACCCGGAGAACGTCTGCATCTGGACCGACATCGCCCTGGAGCACGACACCATCCGGGTCTACAACGCCCACCTGGCCAGCTACCACTTCGGCGACGCGGACTACAAGTTCATCAAGGCATTGGACACCGACACGCATACCGACAGCATCAAACAGGGAAGCGGCCGGATCCTGAAGCTGTTGCGGCGGGGCTTCCGCCTGCGGGCCGAGGATGTGCGCCTGATCGTGGACCACATGCGTTCAAGTCCGCACCCGGTGTTGTATTGCGGCGATATGAACGATGTGCCGATGAGCTACGGCTATGCCCGGCTGCGCGAGCTTCTGGATGACGCCTTCGTGGAGAGCGGCCGTGGCACCGGCGGCACGTACATCGGCGACCTGCCCAGCTTGCGGATCGACCACATCCTCTTCGGGGAAGGTCTCGAGGCCTGGGACTTCAACACCCTGGGCGACGAGCTGAGCGACCATCGCGCCATCACCACGTACATCGGCCTGGTCGCTGACGGCGGGTAGGTCGTAAGGGCTGCGGTCGTCTCAGCGCTCCTCCGCCGGGTCCTTCACACCGTTCCATCGACTCACGACCGGCTCAACAGCGTATCCTGCGGTCCGCAGACCAGCGATCAGTCCATCGGTGCGAGGCAGGTGCGCGGCACCGATCAGGAAGAAGACCGGGTCGCCCTCGCGGATCAGGCTGTCCATGCGGTGCACCATGCGCGTATTACGCTCGGTCAACAGGGAGTGCTCCAATTCATCGGGCATGCCTTCCGTGCGTTCGGTGATGGCCATCAACGCCTCGAGGTCCTGATCCGCATAGGCATCGAGCATGGCGTCCAGGTCACCGGCATAGCCATCGTGCTCCACGTGGTCCAGCAGCATCTTCGCCTGCACCGGGATGGGAATGGCATCCACCGCGGCCATCTGTTCCTTCACCGTTTCGATGCCGAGCACACGCTGCCCGTTCGCCTTGGCCCGGTACTGGAGGTGTTCATCCAGCACCTGCGGTCGGTCACCGGCCATGAGGTTCTCCGTAAGCAGAGCCACCACGAAGAAGGGCTTCATGGACATGGCCATCGGCGCCATGAAGCCCATGTTCTCCTGGATCGCGGCATCGATCCGCTTCCATTCCTTCGGGCGATAGAGGTCTTCGAGCTTCTTCCCATCCTCCATCCGCATGGTGGTGAGCAGGGCCATGCCCAGTTCCATACCTGCGGTGGAAAGGTCGAGTTCACCCGCCACGACGGCACAGCGGTCCAAGGCAGGAAGCACCGAATCCCCGAACT